>CAZVMJ010000083.1:0-4017 GCA_964628005.1 uncultured Candidatus Saccharibacteria bacterium
GCACGCTGTTCCGCGAAATTATTGAGCGCCGCCTCACTGTGCGCGATGCGGAAGCGCTTGCTCGCCGTGTGGCGATTGAGCGCGTGCGCCACAAGGCGCTCGTGTCGCCGGATCTTATGTCGCTTGAAAAGCAGCTCTCGGAGCGCTTGGGTACGCGTGTTCGCATTGAAAAGAAAGACACAGGCGGCAAACTACACATCGACTTCTTCTCACCGGAAGACCTCACGAATTTGTGTGTAGCCCTCACTGCTACACAACAACAGCAGCAGGCGCAGGCCACTGCCGCGGCAGCCGCTGTGGTAAGCCCTACGCAGATTCAGGCGGTTGTGGAGCAGGCTGTTGCCGCACCTGAGGTGCCGGAAACACCCGTGGAAGCAGAGCTCATGCCGGAGCCGCAGCCGGAGCCAACACCGGAACAGACAAAACAAGAGGAGGAAGATCTCTACTCAATCAAAAACTTTAGTCTCTAGTGCTCGGATTGTTTCCGTTGCTCCTGGGCAAGTGCGGCGCGAATATGTTTTCGCGCCATATTTGTTTTTGCCATGTCGTGCCACTTTCGTGAAGGCTTTGCGGATGCCTTGGTGATGATTTCCACCATGTCGCCGTTGTGAAGCGGTGTGTCGAGCGCCACCATTTTCCCGTTTACGCGCGCACCCGACATACGATTGCCGAGATCGGAGTGTACGGCGTATGCAAAATCGATCGGTGTGGCATCAATCGGAAGATCAATAACGTCGCCCTTCGGAGTGAACACGAACACGCGGTGCGAGAAGAAATCGGTTTTGAGGGTGTCGAGGTATTCTTCCGGTGCTTCATTGCCGCGCGGTGCATAGGCAAGCTCCTGCACCCATTCCGGCACGCCCATTTCCATAGATTCCAATTCAGCGATATCCGGCTTCGTTTTGCCGAATGTAGGGAAGAACTGACGAATCCATTCGAGCCCGCCGCGCTTGCTGTCACCTTGCTGAAGATCTTTGTAGGTGAGATGTGATGCGATGCCGTAGAGCGCTTCGCGATGCTGCGCCTCGGTGCGCAGCTGCATTTCGAGGGCGCCGCCGTCGCCGGTATACACGGTGGTGTGGATCGACTGGTAGCCGTTGGGCTTCGGGAAGGCGATGTAATCTTTGATCTTTCCCGGCACCGGGCGCCAGTGGCCGTGGATGATGCCGAGCGCGGAATAGCAATCAGCTACCGTCGGGAAAATGACGCGCAATGCGAGAATGTCGTAAATTTTATTGATATCCCAGTCTTTTCGCTCCAGCTTGCGATAGAGCGAATACACACCCTTAATACGTGCCTCCGTGCGGAAGTTGCGGATGTTTGCGTCGGCAAGCTCGCGCTTCAAATCGTGCTCGGTTTTTTCGAGACGCTTTTCGTTTTCGTTGCGGCGTTCTTTCAAAAGCTCTCGCGTCTTTTCGTATTCCTTCGGATACGCCCAGGGGAATGCGGCGTCTTCAAGCTCCTGCTTAGCCACTGACATACCGAGGCGATCGGCAATCGGTGCATAAATTTCAAGTGTTTCGAGCGCGATGCGCATCCGCTTTTCAATTTTTGGCACATGCTCAAGGGTGCGTGCGTTGTGCAGGCGGTCCATGAGTTTGATGATCAAGACGCGAATATCCTTTGCGGTCGCAGCAAACAATTTGCGGAGCGATTCCGTGTGGCGCTCCATGCCGCGGTAGCGCAGTGCGCCGAGCTTGGTAACGCCTTCCACGAGCGAGAGTACGTCTTCGCCAAATTGCTCGGCAATCGTTTGTGGCTTCACGCCCGCGTCTTCGATGGTGTCGTGCAGGAGCCCAGCGGCGATAGCCGGTGCATCCATGCCGATCTGGGCCAGGTAGAAGCCCACCTCTGCGGTGTGCACGAAATAGGGGTCGCCCGAGTAGCGCTTTTGAGGGCGATGCGCCTCTTCGGCAAATTCGTATGCTCGCGATACAAGCGATGTGTCTTCCGGTGTTTTCGATGCCATCTCGGCAATGATGTCTTTGAGCGGTCGCGGGGTCGCTTGAGTCATGCATTGATACTACTCTGGTTGTGAGTAGGCTCAAAGCAGCCAGGGTTGTATATGCAAAACGGCGCCTTGAGGCGCCGTTGATGCATCTTTTTCAGTAACGCTGCGCGTTACTTCTTCTTTACCTTCGGAGTATCGAGCTTGTGGGGATTATGCATTGGGCAGGTTTTGAGGGAGCAGCGTTCAGGAATGGTCTTCGTGCCCTCCATCATCAGCGAGCCGCAGAGTTTGCAGATGTTACCCGTTGGGCGGGCTTTAATCGCATTCTTGCAGTTTGGGTAGTTGGAGCAGGCATAGAAGATGCCAAAGCGTCCGCGGCGCTCCACCATTTCGCCGGTGCCACAGGTGGGGCAGGTAACGCCGGTCTTTGCCTTTGCCTCCTGCTCAGGGTCTTGCTTCACAAATTTGCACTTCGGGAAGTTGGAGCAGGCGATGAACGGGCCGAAGCGACCTTCGCGAAGAATAAGTTTGCCGTCTTTGCAATCCGGGCAGGCCTCGCCAATTTCCTTCGGTGGCGGTATCTCGCTACCGTCTTCGCGACGTGCGCCAAGACAATCCGGGAATTTCTTGCAGCTCATAAAGCGACCGGCTTTTGAGAGCTTGTATTCCATCGGGCCTTTGCAGATAGGGCACGGGAATTCTTCCGGTGCATCACCCATGCCGGTGATCTTCGGAATCTTGTCTTTACCTTTTACTGCCTTCTTAAACGGCGTATAGAAATCGCGGAGCGTCTTTTCGTATTCGCGCTTACCCTCGGAAATTTCGTCGAGCTCATTCTCCATTTCAGCGGTGAAGGTATCCGAAATGTATTCACCAAAATTGTTTTCGATGAACGTGGATACCACGTCGCCGGTTGCGGTGGGGATGAGTGTGCGACCCTGCTTTTCCACATAGCCGCGCGTTTCAAGTGTGCGGATAATGGATGCGTACGTAGACGGGCGGCCAATACCGCGGCTTTCGAGCTCTTTCACGAGGCCTGCCTCGGAGTAGCGGCTTGGCGGCTGCGTCTCTTTCTCCTCGGTGTGCGCCTCAACAAGGGTAAGAGGATCGTGGGCGACGAGCTTTGGGAGTTCAACATCTTCGCCGCGCGCATCGGGATCCGCCTTGAGCCAACCATCAAAGGTGACCCGTGATCCGTTTGCGGTGAAATCGGGAATGGTGGCGCCGGTGACGTTTGCCACCACTTTTGTGCGGAGTGTTTTTGCATCTGCCATCTGGCTTGAAATAGCGCGTGCGCGGATGAGTGCGTACAGTTTCTTTTGTTCTTCCGTCGTGCCGCAGGAGCCCTTGTGTGGATTGGTTGGGCGAATTGCTTCGTGTGCCTCCTGTGCGCTCTTTGATTTTGTTTTGTATACGCGCGCTTCCACATACTGCTCGCCAAATTCGCTCGTTGCGACGGCAATGAGCGCTGCCTGCGCTTCTTTTGCGAGGTTCGGGCTGTCGGTTCGCATGTAGGTGATGTGGCCGGCTTCGTAGAGTTTTTGTGCAATACCCATCGTGCGCGACGGAGAAAAGCCGAGGCGTGTGGAAGCGGCCTGCTGTAGGGTGGACGTGGTGAACGGTGCGCGCGGCGAGCGCTTTGCTTCAGATTCATCCACGGAGATAACGCGCCACTCCTTCGAGGTGGCGGCATCATAGATGCGCTTCGCTTCTGTTTCTGTTTTTGGTTCTTCTACGCAGGTGACGGTGAAGTGTTCCTTTGCTTTGGTTTTTACCTCCGCGCTTACCACCCAGAATTTCTCCGGCACGAATGCGCGAATTTCGCGCTCGCGTTCCATTAATATGCGCAGTGCCGGCGATTGCACGCGGCCTGCGGAGAGGCCGTAGCGAACCTTTTTCCAAATAAGACCCGAAAGATCGTAGCCGAAGAGGCGATCGAGCACGCGGCGGGCCTCCTGCGCGGAGACCAACTCCTTATCAATCGTGCGCGGATGGGCGATTGCCTCCTGGACGGCGTTCTCGGTGATCTCGTGGAATACGATGCGCTTCGGCTTTTTGAGGCCGAT
>CAZVMJ010000084.1:0-3876 GCA_964628005.1 uncultured Candidatus Saccharibacteria bacterium
TCGCAAACGATTCGCACCATATGCGATCTACGCATTCCCCATTCTTCGCATCTCATTCGGCTTTGGCGTCATGTTTGCCGCCTGGTATGCAAAGTATTTGCACAGCGCGCTCGCGGTTGATGTCGTCGTGATGTACAACCTCACCGACTACTTCCGCTTTGAACCGCTCTTTGTAGTGCTCGGGGCTCTGATTATTGAATTCCTTGCGGGCCTCATGATTTTCATGGGCGTTGCCATTCGCTGGACGGGCGTATTTCTCCTCTTCTGGCTCACGCTTTCGCAGCTCTACTTCACCGAAGCCGTATGGCCGCACCTGATTCTTTTCTTCCTCGGCGTCGCGCTCTTCGCACACGGATACGATCGCTACTCACTCGAGGGACGCCTCTTCAAAAAGAAAGGCACCGAACCGCTCCTCTAAGGAGCGGTTGTGCTTAGAAGCGCGATACGCGTCGCGCGATCATGAGCACGATGAGGAACGCAAACAGCGTAGCCGCCATGAGCGGGTACGTAATGTAGCCAAACTGGAGGAACGTGACCTGCGCGCAACTCACACCGGTGGCGGGGCACGGAAGTGTTCCCGATGGCAGCATTTGCAACGCGTGATGATAGAGCGCTACGGCAAGGCCAAGCACCGAGAGCGCGATTGACGAGGCATAAATACCCACATTGCGCTTTGCGAGATAGAGGCCGAACAGCACGACCTGTGGATACAGAAATACGCGTTGCCACCAACAGAGCGGGCACGGTTCAAAACCGAGGATATCGGAATAGTAGAGCGTGAGCACTGAGCCGGCGAGCGAGGCCGCAAAGCTCACCGGGATCGCGATCGAAGCAACCTGGGCAATCACCTCACGAAACATTGGGACGCGGGTTCGTAGCAAGAGCGCAACAACGAGACCCACAACAATCACCTGCAGCGCAAGTGTGCCGGTTCCCAATATCTGATTGAGCGTTGCAACATCCATGACTATGCCGGCAGCTGGCAACCGGATGCGGATGAGAGTTCTGCCATAGTGCGCTCACCATTAAGGCGTGTGCCGTCGGGAAACACCCATGTCGGATAGCTCTGCACGCCTGCATCTTTGCAAACCTGGAGCTGATCCTGGCCGTTCGGCGTGGAGCACTCTGTGTACGGGAGCAGGCGCTGGGAAGAACCAAACATGCGCTTCGTTGCCTGGCAGTGCGGGCACCAGAATGCGCCGTAGAAAATGACACCCTTATCCTTGAGGCACTGTGCGAAGGTGTCGTACTTTCCCGGCTTTGAGCCAACATAGAAACTCGAACCGACTCCTACCACAATAAGGAGAATGATAATGAGCCAAAAGATGGCAACCGAGTTTTTCTTCATGGGGTGAATACTACCACCACGTATTCCCGTTCGCCACGGGCTAGTTTTTCACCGGCCGGCGGCACACTTCGGTTCCGCAGAGACACCCGACAGGCTTAATGAACTCATCAAAATACTCATCGCCGTAATCAATCGTGAGCTCATCACCCGCCTCGATATCGTGAATAGCGGAGATTTTGATCCGAGCTCCGTCGATTTCTGCCTCAACATTCGGATCACACGAATGATTGATGTATCGGGCGGTATTTGTTTCAGCCTCCCCGTCGATCGTCCATTCATTATCGAGCTCGAAGAGATAGCGGGTCGTGAGTGTGTCTGCCAGTTTCGTTGGAATTTTCTCGCCCGTGTAATCAAGGAGGTATTCGCCCTGCTCAAATGAACGCGCCGCATACAAACCAAAGCCCTTTCCCGGCTCCGCTTCACGAATCTCAAATTTTTCCGTGTCGTGCGACATAACCGCGCGAGTATAGCATGTTCTTAAAATTCATTGTTTAATGGCCTCATGTCTAAAAAGGAAAAACTCTCGACCGAGCCGTACAAGGGTGTCCGGGACTTCTACCCCGTTGATCAGTTCATTCAGCGCTACATGTTTGAGCATATGGAGCGCGTTTGCGAGCTATACGGCTATGAGGAATACAACGCGAGCGTACTTGAGCCGTCGGAGCTCTATCGCTCCAAGACCTCTGATGAGATCGTGAATGACCAGACCTATTCGTTCACTGATCGCGGCGAACGTGAGGTAACACTCCGCCCGGAGATGACACCAACCTTTGCGCGCATGATCGCCGGCAAGCAGCGCGAGACCCCGATGCCGGCACGCTGGTACTCAATTGCCAACTTCTTCCGCTATGAACGCCCACAAAAGGGTCGCTTGCGCGAATTCTGGCAGCTGAACGCTGACATGGTGGGCGCAGCCGGCATTGAAGCCGATGCCGAGATCATTACGATTGCGTACGCTATTCTGCGCAGCCTTGGCGCTGAGGATAAAGACTTTGAGATCCGTGTATCTGATCGCCGCATTCTTGATGCCATTTTTGAGGAAGCAGGTGTCGCGGCGGACCAGCGCTCATCCGTTACCCGCCTCCTCGATCGTCGCGCAAAGCTCGACGATTTCGCTTCACAAATGGAAGCGCTCGTGGGCAAAGAATCGTCTGACATTCTTATTGACCGCATTGATCGCACCACCTCAAGCGCATATCTCGAAGAGCTGTGCGTGATGCTGGAACACATGGGCGTGAAAAATATGGTCGTCGATACGAAAATCACCCGCGGCTTCGATTACTACACGGGTATGGTATTTGAGGTATTCGATACCGATGAGGCAAATCGCCGATCACTCGCAGGCGGTGGACGGTACGACCGCCTTTTGGAACTCTTCGGCGGTGAACCAATTCCGACGGTCGGCTTCGCTATGGGAGACGCGACCATTCGAGAATTTCTCGAGGGCCACAATTTGCTCCCCGCATACGCGCCGGCAACGGAGCTCATGATTGCCATTGTTGAGCCTGAGGCAACCTCGCATGCCATTCGCCTCGCACAGGATCTTCGTCGAGAAGATGTTACCGTTGCCGTCAATTTCTCTGGCAAGCGCGTTGGCGATCAAATCCGACAGGCAGACAAGATGCAGGTCCCGTTTGTACTCGCCGTTGGCGCCAAAGAGCGCGACTCCGGCCGCTATACGATCAAAAACCTCGCAACCGGTAATGAGGTCATTCTCCCGGCTGATCGCATTTCCGAACATCTGTTCTCAGCACTCGGCTGATGCACCCCAATTCCATACTCAGCCCCCGGCAGCACTCCGCTCCCGGGGGCTGTGTATTTCGTACCGTCACTGTCCAAAAAGGCACATGCTATACTCGGCACCAATGCGAATCGTCACGTTCGATATCGAGACTGCAAATTGGCTCGATGAAACCGGCTCGAGCGACATTACATCGCTCGATATTGCAATCGTTTGCATCCACGATACGGGCACAAACGAATATTCCAGCTATCTTGTTCCAGAACTGCCGAAGCTGTGGCCGATTCTCGAACGCGCCGACGTGCTCGTGGGATACAACTCGGATCACTTCGACATTCCGCTCTTGAACAAGTATTACCCGGGCGATTTAACCAAGATTAAAAGCTTGGATCTCATGAAAGAAATTCATGCAGTTGCAGGTCGCCGCCTCAAGCTCGATGCGGTCGCCGAAGGAACCCTCGGCACAAAAAAGAGTGCACACGGCACACAATCGCTGAAGTGGTGGCGAGCCGGCGAAGTGGAGAAGGTGCGCGACTACTGCCTAAAAGATGTGGAAATCACAAAACGCATCCTCGATTTTGCGCTCGAGAAAGGCGGCGTGAAGTATAAGGAGCTTGGCAAAACATACGAGGTAAAACTCGATACGAGAAACTGGATGACACCAGCCTCTGCACCCATGACGTTTGGTCTGGGCTTTTAGGAACCCTTGCGAGGAGGGGTGGAAGGATGGCTTCTCTGCGGCCCCGACCCCGGCACAAAAAAACAAAACCCCTTGCGGGGTTTTATT
>CAZVMJ010000085.1:0-3854 GCA_964628005.1 uncultured Candidatus Saccharibacteria bacterium
AGCTTGTCTTTGTTGTTTCCGTGTGGAGAGAAGTAGGTGGGTCGCTGCGGAAGGGCGGCAAGATATGCGGCCTGTGCGAGCGAAACATCCTTCGCATCCACACCGAAGTAATATCGGCTTGCTTCCTGAACGCCATAAATGGTACCGCCGTACGGACTTTCATTGAGGTATGTGGAAAGAATTTCATCCTTCGTGAACACACGCTCAAGACGAATCGCAAGAATAATTTCCTGAAGTTTTCGTGTTGCGGTCTTTTTTCGGGTGAGCAGAGAGTTCTTCACCACCTGCTGGGTGATCGTGGAGCCTCCTTGGCCGCCCAAAAGATCGCCGGTAGTGAAGTTGATGTAGACAGCACGTGCGAATGAAAGCGGGCGGAAACCGTAATGCTCGTAGAATGACGCGTCTTCAATCGCGATCGTTGCCTTCTGTATATACGGTGAGATTTCTTCGAGGGGGACAGAGGTGCGGCGTACTGCTCCGTGTACATCGTAAAGAACGATGTTGCCCGTTCGGTCGTAGATTTTAGTGCTCTCAGCAACCTGTCGATTCTCAAACCCATTAATAGCGGGGATTGGCATAAACGTCGCCCATGCGATCACGCCGCCCAGGCCAAAAAAGACCAGGGCCGCAAGGCCGGTCATGGTTAAGCGAAGCCATTCAGGCAACCGATCAAAGTGGTGCGTTGCACGCCCCTTAAGGTGGCGGAGATTTCCCATAGATGGGGGTTATTGTACTTGTTTTCAAACTGCTTAGCGAACGAGCGAGCTGCGAGCGTGTGCGAGGTGCGTGACACCGATTGCGATCGCATCGTACTCGTCGTCGTGCTGAATTTTTTTATCAATTTTCACAATCATGTGGAGCATTTGTGCGATCTGTTTTTTATCGGCGCTTCCATAGCCGGTCGTGGCGCTTTTCACCTGTCCCGGGGTGTATTCATGCACCGCGACACCCGCTGCTGCCGCGCTTGAGAGCAGCGCGCCGCGAACTTCAGCCACACGGATTGCGGTGGTCTTGTTTTGGTTGAAGTAGAGCTTTTCCATAGCCATACAGTCGGGGCTGTACTCGCGCAGGAGTCGCTCACATTCGTCCACCACGATGCGCAGGCGCTCGGAAAAGTCGCTTTTTGGCACCGTCTCTACACAGACGGAATAGTGCACGATGTCTTTCGCTCCTGTTTTCTCCACGACCGCCATGCCGCATCGTCCGTATCCCGGGTCAATCGCGAGCACTTTCATGCGCTGAGTATACCGTGACGCGCAACAGTCTCGCGGAAACGTAGGGTCGTACAAAGGTGATCGAGGTGGCGTTCACTATTGTCGCGGATCTCGATTCTGAACGTACGCCGTGCAGTATTGCGCACGCGCTCGATCCGCATGTAATCATGGCTTGTCGTTGTTGCGTCGGGAGCTTGAACGCGAAGACGCACTTTCTGCTTTGCGGCGCACATCCGTTATGAACGGCCGCGAAAATAACAATCTTGTTGAAGCGCGGCAATACGCTACAATTTTCGGAATGTCATTCTCCTTTTTTCGAGACGCCGTATTCATGCGCAATCTCGTGTTTGGTATCGAAGACGGACTTGTTTCAACAGTTGGCCTACTCTCAGGTATTGCAATTGCAGGGGTATCCGGCGCCACGATCTTTTTGACCGGCACGGTGCTTATTATGGTGGAGGCGTTTTCGATGGCTGCCGGAAGTTATCTTTCTGAAGAAACCGTTGAGGAAAATTTTGAAGCCCCGCAGTCGCAGGTGCGTTCCATCGAGGGGAGTGCAGTGATGTTTTTCTCGTACTTAATCGCGGGCTACATTCCGCTCATGCCGTATCTGTATATGGACGTCAGTCGCGCTTTTTCCACTTCGATTGCGTGCTCATTTGCAGCACTCTTTGTTCTCGGCTTGTGGAGTGGTCGTCGCGGACATGCCGCGTGGCGCAGCGCGTGGCGCATGGCATTTGTGGGAGGTGCGGCAATTGTTGTGGGCGCTACCGCAGGCGCGCTGTTGAGCTAACCACTACTCTGCGTTGGTGTAGACGTCTTCAACGTCATCGTGCGCATCGATCTCCTCGAGAATTTTCATCAGTGACGCATTGTCATCCTCCGAGAGGGGAACGGTGGTGGTTGGCGTAAATCCGCCTTCCTGATCTTTCTGGAACGCCCACATCGCACTGCCGGGATTCGCGAGCGCTAAGCCATTCTTGCTCAAGAGGTGTTTTATTTCCTGCGCGGTGCGGTTGCGACTGTCGGTCACTGCAGAAATGAGAATGGCGCATCCGCCCGGGCCGTACGTTTCGTACATGATGCTCTCCATTGAGCCGGCGTCGGCGGAAATGCCTTTCGCGACCGCGCGCTCAATGTTGTCTTTCGGCATGTTTTCCTTACGCGCTTTTTCAATCCATGTGCGCAGTGTGGGGGAGGTGACATCGCCGTTTGCGAGCTTGCTCTCAACGATGATGCGCTTGGTGAGCTTGCCCCACACATTCGAGCGCGCCTTATCGGCTGCGCCTTTACGGTGCTTTATCTGGCTCCATTTGTTATGTCCGGACATATCGGCGGCATTGTACACCTCGGGGAGGATTCGGTGCCAGTACGAAGGGGGAGTGGTGTACAAGGTAAAGCGGCGCCGAATACCGGTGCTATACTTTTTGCATACCAGATAAGACATATTCATCACATGAAAGCGATGATGGACACGTTCGGCCGAATGCTCTACAAGCCCTCGCTCGGACTTCTTTTTATACGAATTGGCACCGGTTTGGTGTTCCTTATGCACGGCTGGATGAAGTACGGCATGGGCAATGAAGCCGTAAACGGCATGTTCATGGGCCTCGGCTTCCCAATGGGAACCGGCACCTTTGTTATGGGGCTTGAGATTATCGGCGGTATCGCCCTTATCTTGGGCATCGCGCCGCGCATCTTCGGCATTCTCTTTGCGATCCTTATGGCGGTTGCGGTGTACGTCACCGGCTTCTTTGCCAATGGCTACAAGCAGCATGAGCTCGAGATTCTTCTCATGCTCCTCTCGCTTGGTATCACCTTTGTGGGATCGGGGAAGTGGTCGGTATGGGCATGCGAGTGCCGCAATTGCGGGGGAATGACCTGCAAGGACGACCACGAGCAGTCTGTTCCTGCACATCTCTAAGCACACGATATCCACGGGGTTATCCCCATAGATATACACGAGAAATCCCCCAATTCGGGGGATTTCTCTCGTTTTACATCCGCGTACGCATGGGTAGGATGCCTGTACTGACGCTCCTTACCGTGTGTCAGCAACACTGAGTTCGACGGCGTTCGGAGGGGTAGTGCATTGCACAGCTCCGGCTCGAGTTCGAGGAGATCGCATCAATTCGTACACATTCGAATACCTCACGCTCAGAAACGAAAAAAGCCTCCGAGTAATCGGGGGCTTTTTCGTTACCGTGTGCAACCTCTGCATTCTACGGGGGAGCCCGGTGGGGAGGCTGTGTATATCCACAATTCGCGCGGTGTGTATTTGAGCCACAGAATGACTATGCACACCGTTGTCCCCATGGTTATACACGGGTTATCCGCAGAAATGAGCGCTTAGGAAAGGAGGGTTTCCTGTTCTGGCGGCATTTGAAAACCCATGTGACTGTATGCCTTCTTCGTTGCAATACGTCCGCGCGGAGTGCGCTCAATAAGACCCATCTGCATGAGGTATGGCTCGTTCACCTCTTCAATGGTTGCCTCTTCCTCAGACAGAGCGGCGGCTATGGTCTTGAGACCGGTCGGGCCACCCTTAAATTTCTCAATCAGCAGCGTGAGGATGTCGCGGTCGGTTTGGTTGAGGCCGGCTTCATCGATTTCGAGCATGGCGAGCGCGCGCTTTACGGC
>CAZVMJ010000086.1:0-3833 GCA_964628005.1 uncultured Candidatus Saccharibacteria bacterium
GCCTTGTCTTCGGTGGAGTCGGCAATGGCTGCAAGCTTGGTGCCAAGCTCGACATAGGTGGATGCCACCTGGCCGTGTGTTGTTTTAATGCCCTCGGGGATGTCGCGCATCTCTCCGATTTGCTCGCCAAGGGTGCGGTAATCATTCCCGAGCGTGCGCAGTGCATTGTTGTGGCTTTGGTTGGTGCGGTCTTTCGCCTGGTTTGAGACAACGTCAATCATATTGGTGTGGCTCGCGGTGAAGGCTTGAATCACAGTGCCAAGGGCGTTCCCATACGAGTAGATTGCCTGCTGCTCGGGCGTGCGTGTCTTTTCTGTGCTCGGGACGATGATTTTAGGCATATCGGTAAACGCCTGCTCGAGCGACGAGAGCGATGTGACTGCTTTGAGTGAAGAGGTGTCTGTCCCTTCAGCAATTTTGTTCAGGAGCGAGCGCAGGCTCTCTTTTGCAGTGTCCGGCATTGCAGTGTTGGTTGGTACCGGGCGAGCGGACTGCGGTGCGGGAATATGCTCGGGGATTACGTCCGGCGAGGGCATAATATGTGTCTCCTCCTGCCCTTGATCTGGTTGTTTTGCTGCTGTGAGAAGCGGATTCAAATACCCTGCTTCACCGCGCCATGATCCTGAGGTGGCGCCCGGCTCGGTTGGTCGCTGTCGTTCTATGACGACGAGTCCCGCTGCCACCAATCCGGTTGCGCCAATGATCGCAAGCGTGAGCGGAGATATTCGGAGCATGTGCAGAGTATACCGCGGGTGTAGCGTATACTGTTTACATGAGATCTGTTGCGGGTGTACTAGTCGCAATATTCTTCCTCTTCCCGGTCGGTGCATTTGCGCAGTCGACTCCCTTCGGCGGACCGGTGACGCAGATTATCTTTTGCTACAACCAAGCCATTTGGACTGTTGTCGGTCCCCCGGTTGGCGGGATCTATATATGGACACCGATGACACAAACGTATCCATTCGGTCCGCCTATGCATACTGGGCAGTATCTCCTCGGTCTCTACGGAGCGCCGTACTATTGCCTCGTATCGATCGTGCCCATTATCGTCTATGCGGGAATATCGATTACCATGATGGGAAGTTCCCAATAAAAACAGCGCTCATGCGCCGTTTTTATTTCACGTGCGCAAGGTTGAGTGCAATGCGCCTCCAGGTTTCAAGATGAATATCTTCGGCGCGGGCTTTTTCCGGAACACCCGCTTTTTCCAGGGCTGCAGTTGCCTGCTCTTTTCCGTACACGGTGCTCAGATTGTTGGATACAACCTTGCGCTTTGAGGCAAAGCCAGCGTGGAGGACGGCGAAGAAATGATCCTCGGACAGATCCCGGAAGAAATCCCGCGAGACACCTTCTATTAATAGAATAGCGGAGTCGACTTTAGGGGGTGGCGAAAAGTGTTTTTTCGACACCTTGTCGGTAATCTTTGGTGAACCATACGCCTTGATAGAAAGGGAAAGCAGACTTTCTTTGCTGCTTACGGCCCGCTGGGCTACCTCTTTCTGAACCAGTAGCGCAAGTGCACGCGGCGGGTGTGGTGCGGTGAGGAACTGACGAATTATTTCACCGGTGATGTAGTACGGAATATTTGCCGCTACGACGTATGCGCCGACCCCGAGGGACTCGGGGGTAACATCGCGAACATCCGAATGGACAAGGCGTAGTCGTCCCGAGGCGAGATGCTCGGCAAATGTTTCGTGGAGGCGCGGAATGAGGCCGTCGTCTTTTTCTACGGCAACAACTTGTCCGAGCGCAAGTAGTTCCCTGGTGAGAATACCCTTCCCGGGTCCGATCTCAACAAAAACCTCGCCGTCCTTCAAAGATACGGCGTGGGCAAGGGCGCGCGCCGCCCAGGCGTGGATGAGAAAGTGTTGGCCAAGCCGAGCGCCGGTGCGCGACATAGGCCGAGATTACCGAATGATATCCTCGTCGTCGAGGAGGGAGCGTTTCCGCGCCACCTCTTTAATGAATCGCGAATCGATATCTTCAAGAAACTCTGACGGTATCGCATACTCGCGCGACCCGTATTTCATGCGCTCGTGAGCGTACGAAAGATAGAGGCGCTTGCGCGCGCGGGTGAGTGCAACGTAAAACAGACGACGTTCTTCCTCTTCGTCGCGTGTGGAGTCGTTTTGTCGGATTGACGGAAAAAGTCCCTGCTCCATACCGGCGATAAATACCGCATCAAACTCAAGCCCTTTCGAGGCGTGAATGGTCATGAGCGATACAGCGTCCTGCTTTTCCTGCAGCTCATCCTGATCGCTCTGCAGCGCGGCTTCTTCAAGCAGCTTCTCAATACCCGTTGGTGACTGTTCGAAATCGTAGCGTGTTGCGAAGTTTACGAGCTCGCGCACGTTCTCGAGTCGCTCCTTCCCTTCTTCGGTCTTCCCGAACATTGCTTCCATGCCGCTTGTCTCAACGGCAAATCGAACCGCTTCCGAAGCTGGGAGTGTTTCGATTGCGGTCGCAATTGCTGCGAGCGATTTTCGGAACGATGCTACTTTCAGCGCTGTTGCGCCGGTGAGTTCGGCTTCCTTCCCTTCGATCATCTTCTCGAGCGTCACCTTTCCGATGCCGCGCGGCGGCGTCCCTACAATACGAAGAAGATCCACGCGACTCTGTGCATTCATGGCGGCGCGGAGGTATGAAAGCGTGTCCTTCACTTCTTTACGCTCGAAGAAGCGCGTACCGAGAACGCGATACGGCACGTCGAAGTTAAGCATCGCCTCTTCAATCACGCGAGACATAAAGTTTTCACGATAGAGCACGGCTATTTCACTCGGCTTTACGCCGGTTTCAATGAGCGCTGCAGCGCTCTGTGCTATAAACCACGCCTCATCCACTTCGTTTCTACCGCCGTAGAGTGTGATTGGGTCACCTGTCTCGTTATCGGTGTAGAGCATCTTCGGCTTGCGGTTTTTGTTCTTCTCAATCACAGCGTTTGCTGCCGAGAGGATCGTGCGTGTTGAGCGATAGTTTTGTTCGAGCGTCACCAATTTTGCTCCCGGAAATGTGAACTCGAAATTCATCAGGTGCTGGATATCAGCGCCTCGCCAGCTGTAGATGTTCTGGTCGATGTCCCCGACCACGCAGAGGTTCTTTGCCTCGCCGGCAAGCCATCGGGCAATCTCGTACTGCGACTTATTCGTATCCTGGTATTCATCGATTGTAATGTGCGACCAACGGTTTTGCAGAAGCGATCGCACTCGTTCCGAATCTCGCAAAAGCTTCAGAGTTCGAAACAGGAGGTCGTCGAAGTCGAGGGCCCCCTCCTCGCGGAGTGCGCGCTCGTAGTGCTCCCATGCCTGAGCGATGGTCTGTTCGCGGAAACTCTTGGTGTTGCGTGCGTACTCCTGTTGTGACATGCCGTCCCCCTTTTCCCGAGAGATTGCAGACAAAATGCTCCGCGGCGGCCACTGCTCAACCGACATTTTCTCGAGCGCGTGCTTCACTGCGCGGTTCGAATCGTCACGGTCCCAGATCGTGAACCCTTTCGGAAGCCCCGCCTCTTCGTGGAACTCGCGCAGAAGCCGCACACCGAGCGAGTGGAATGTTGATACCGTCGGCACACCTCCGCCCTCAGGAATCAGGGCACGAACACGGTCGCGCATCTCTCCAGCGGCTTTATTGGTAAAGGTTACGGCGAGGATTTTTCGCCCCGGAACACCCTTTTCAATCAGGTGTGCAATGCGGTGAGTAATGGTTTTGGTCTTACCGGCTCCGGCTCCGGCAATAATGAGGAGCGGGCCGTCGGTATGTGCTGCCGCCTCTTTTTGGCGGTCGTTGAGTCCTTCGAAGTATTTCACCGGCACACTATATCATGGCTATAAATAAGG
>CAZVMJ010000087.1:0-3815 GCA_964628005.1 uncultured Candidatus Saccharibacteria bacterium
TCTGATCGGTTGTCTTCTGGGGAAGGTGCTGCCAAATGGTTTCCGTTACAAACGGCATAAACGGATGGAGAAGGCGGAGCGATGTGATGAGAATTTCATAGAGCGCGCGCTGTCGTGAGCGCTTTGCCGCGAGATCATCGCCCTTAATGATCGGCTTCGATTCTTCGAGAATTTCCGCGGCGAAGCGATCCCACACAAAGTGGTATACGTCATCCGCGGCGAGATCGAGGCGGAAGGTTTCGATATGGTTCGTAATGCGGGTGGCCACGGCATTCGCTTCCGCAACAAGCGCGGTGTCGGCATCGTTCAATGGCGCGGCGGCGTCCATGTCGTGCGTGCTCTCAAGCACAAAGCGCGTAATGTTCCACACTTTGTTTGCGAAGTTCTTAAAGCCGCGGATGCGATCTTCCGAGAGCTTCAGGTCGTTGCCCATCTGTGCCCCGAAAATAAGCGAGAGGCGCGTGGCATCGGCACCGTATTTTGTCGTCATGTCGAGTGGATCAATGATGTTGCCGAGCGATTTCGACATCTTGCGGCCCTGGCCGTCGCGCACGAGACCATGCAGATACACGTGCTTAAACGGAATCTGGCCGCGCAAAAAGCCCGACATCAATACCATGCGCGCAACCCAGAAGAAGAGGATGTCGTAGCCGGTTTCAAGGACACTCGTCGGGTGATAGGTCTGCAAATCTGCCGTTTCCTCGGGCCAGCCGAGAGTGGAGAAAGTCCACAAGCCGGAGGAGAACCAGGTATCAAGCACATCTTCGTCCTGTGCCCATCCATCTCCGGGAGAATCAATTTGTACGCGTACCTCGCCGTCTTTGAACCAGGCGGGAATGCGATGACCAAACCAAATTTGGCGAGAAATGTTCCAGTCGCGGAGGTTGTCGATCCAATTGAAATAAATTTTTTCAAATCGATCGGGAAGAATCTGCACCTGCTTGTGCTCCACGACGTGTCGCATGATTTTCTTGAGCGACGTATTGGATCCGCTCGCGATGCCGTCAATTTCGGAGTGGGGCAGGGTGAACTCTTTGTTTACATCAATGAACCACTGCTTCTTGATCTGTGGCTCGATGGTGCCGCCGCCGCGTTCATTGGTGGCGACGTTGTGTACGTAGTTTTCATCCACCTTCACCACGAGGCCTTTCTTTTGCAGATGATCGACGATCATCGGACGCGCTTTCTTGATATGCTGCCCGGCAAACGGACCGGCAATCGGGAGGAGAATACCGCGGTCATCAATTACTTGTTCGATATCTAAATTGTGGCGCTTTGCGATTTCGAAGTCGATTGCTGAATGCGACGGGGTAATCGTCATCACGCCGGAGCCAAATGCCATATCGGCCGCTTCGTCTTTAATGACGGTTGCGGTGATAGGGCCATTGATCCACTCCAGCTCAATCTGCTGTCCGTGCGTGAACGAAGCGTAGCGTTCATCTGCCGGATGCATCACCACGTACTTGTCGCCGAACTTAGTTTCGGGGCGAACTGTGCCGATAACAAACGGGCCGTACTGGAAGTGATAGAACGGATCCTTCTGCTCAACGTACGCGATCTCGTCGTCTGAGACGGTTGTTTGGAGCTTCGGGTCCCAGTTTACGATGCGGTCCCCGCGATAAATGAGCCCTGCATCATACATGCGGACGAACGCTTCCATCACCGCGCGATAGCGCGTGGCATCCATAGTGTATGCGTAACGGCTCCAATCGAGTGAACTGCCAAGTTTCTTTATCTGATTGATGATCGTCGCTTTGCTCTCATCGGTGAACGCATCGATACGCTTGAGGAGTTCTTCGCGGCCAAGATCATGACGGGTTTTCTTTTCAGATTTATAGATGATCTCTTCCACTTTTGATTGTGTGGCGATTGCGGCGGAGTCGGTGCCCGGAACCCAGAGCGTTTTGAATCCACGCATGCGGTGGTAGCGAATCAAGATGTCTTCAATCGCGAGCATTGCCGCGTGGCCCATGTGCAAGGTGCCGGTGACGTTCGGCGGCGGCAGCACAATGGAATAGGATTCTGCATCCTTTGAAAGAAGGCCCTTTTGAATGAGGGTGTCGGGGTTTGCATAACCCGCCTGTTCCCAGAGGGTGAGCATTTCAGGCTCCCGGTCGGTGGGGTTGTAGGGCTTCAGAAAGGCCTCAGGGGCCCGAAATGGCTCTTTTTCAGTAGGTTCGCTCATGTGGGGCTATGGTAGCAGAAAGAGGCTGTTTTTTCCTGTTTTTGAGCGCTCAACGCCTCCGCTATTCGAGACGCAGGTTTCCGGTTGCGACCATGGATTCAGGGTCCGCGTAGTCTTCCTTCTGTGCTTTGAAATAACCGGCGAGCGCGATCATGATGCCGTTGTCGGTGGCGAGTTCAGGTGGCGGCACGAGAAGGGCTGCCGGATTGCCGGCCTGCGCGAGCGCTTCCTGCAGCTGATGACGAATGCGTCCGTTTGCCGAAACTCCGCCGCCCACCACAACCGTTTGTGCGCCGTATTCATCAACCGCACGGAGTGTTTTGTGCACAAGCACATCGGATACCGCATCCTCAAACTCGCGCGCGATCGCCTGCTTCATGTCGTCGTTCAGAGGCGTGTGATCTGTAACGGCAGTGCGTACGGCGGTTTTCAAACCGGAGAATGAAAAATCGAAATTTGGTTCGCGCATCATCGGGCGGGTGAATGCGATATGGCTTTTGAGATTGCGCGTACGTGCATCAAATGCGAGTCGAGAGACTTCAGGACCGCCGGGATACGGAAGATCGAGCAAGCGCGCGACCTTGTCGAATGCTTCACCGGCTGCATCATCGCGCGTTTCACCAATGCGTTCATATGCGCCGAAACTTCGCGAAAGTACCAGCTCGGTGTGCCCGCCGGAGATAAGCAATGCGAGTGCCGGAAAATCTACGTGTCGCTGCAAGCCTTCATCCATCATGGAGAGGAGAATATGGCCTTCCATATGATTTACTGCCACAAGCGGGACGTTCCAGAGTTTTGAAAGCGCTTTTGCGCAATTGATACCCACCCACAGCGCAGGCTCAAGCCCCGGGCCGACGGTAACAGCAATTGCATCGATGTTCGGCTTTCCAAATTGCAGCGCGAACGCGGTGATGTCGGTGAGGAGCTCCGGTTCACGGTGAAGAATAGACTTGAGGTCGCTCGCGAGTACGGTAAGATCGGTTGTACCGTCATTGAGCTCGTCTGCCTGTTGGAGCGCTTCGCGCAGCAGGGGAATGAGATTCTTCGCGTGTTCGCGTTTTGCCAGGTTTGGGAAAACGCCGCCATATTCTGCGTGCAAATGCGCCTGTGAAAAAAGCGCATTGCCGAGGATATCGAATTTGAAATCGTTGCCGAAGGTTCCTGACGCTTCAATAAGCGTCACCGCCGTTTCGTCACAGCTGGTTTCGATGCCAAGAATTTTTCGCGTCTTCATACGGTACGATTAGAATACTACATTTCCATGAAAGAGAATCCGAAAATGTGGCGAAGTGATTTTCCGGAGAGCACGAATCCGCTCCGGTTTTTTCTGTTTGTATCGCGCCCGCACTGGAAGCCTGCTATCGCGGCGATTCTTGCGGTGATTGCTGCGTCGCTTCTCTATACATCTGTTGCGTACGTCTTTGCTGCGATTACCGAGGCGGTGGCCGAGCTGCCGCAAACGGGCAATTACACAAAAATTTTGCTCGCCTGCGGCGTGTATGTGGGAGTGCTCTTTTTGGGACACGTGGCGTTTCGTACGTCGGGATGGATGGGTTCGTATTGGGCAACCGGCGTACGTGCCACCGCCCGCTATAGCCTTACGGCCTATGTAACACTCCATAGCCGAACC
>CAZVMJ010000088.1:0-3775 GCA_964628005.1 uncultured Candidatus Saccharibacteria bacterium
GTCCGGCCTTGGCGTTTGGAAGGAGGTGAGTGCCGTGTACGACATGAAGAAAGCGGGCAAAACCGAATACGATGCGATTGCTGCGTTTACGTTTGTTACGGATAAAAAGAAAGTGGGTCGCGTCATACAGGATGTCGTCACAAAGCCAACCCGAAAGTGGGCGCGTCTGCAGGGATCGGGCGGCTATATCGAGTGGTATTGCAACGGCGATCCGCGCGGCGATGTCGTGAAGTGGAAGAGTGCTGATGCGCCGGAAGAAACGAAAATCTTTGATAAAAAGCGCCCGGATGATTTCTACCGGGAAATGCTGCACATCGATGGACTGCTCAGTAAAAAGATTAAGTCAGCGGACTCACCAATTTCGATTGAAAGCGGCGTTCGTGTGATTGAGGTGCTCAAGACTGCGTACGCGAAGCGTGGAACGGCACGTGCGGTAATCAAAAAGCTCTAGAGCTTCACGCTGTACGAGAGAAAGAGCCACGCAATATTCGCGATTGTCGCAATGCCGACGATCGCGATTTGCGCGGTGCGCGTCCATTCACGCATGCCAAATGCAGCAACCAGCAGAAACGGCGGCGCCATAACAAAGAGGAGGCGGGAGGAGACGTACCCCCATGCGTACGCCATAAACGGAACTGGGACGGCGATGCGCAGATAGTATCGCTGTACGAATGAGAGGCTGCTTCGCTGCAGCCAGCCGAGTGGAACGACGAGCCAGAGCGCGCTCAGCAGTGCTGCCGTGCTTTTTACAATGTTGCGAAGTGTAAATTCATTTTGCTTTATAGCGCCGTTCACGCCTTCCGAATACCAGGAGAAGTACGAGTATCCGTAGGTGAGGTACACATAGATCTGCGCAGGGATGTGTACGGCAAGGAAGATTCCAGCGTATGCCGCCACTTGCAATACCTTATCGCGGAGCGAGACCGATGGGTGGAAGAGAATCGCGAGGCCGAAAATAATGGCCGACACCACGCTGTACTCCTTCCAGAGAAATCCGATCGTCACAATTGCGGTATTGATGAGCAAAAGCCTCCAGCTCGGGGCCGCGACATATTTCAGCGTGACCAGCAGAGAGGCAGTATAGAAAAACAGTGCGCCGGTTTCGGTGAGGATGTCGACGCCATACCGAAGAATGGGATAACAGAGCGCAACATATGCGGCGAGTAGTGTTGCGAGCCATATGTCATCGATGAAATGCCGAACGAGGAAAAAAAGCATCCACACGAGTGCTACATAAAAGAACAATGCCTGCACGATAAAAGCCGTTTGGTAATCACCAATAACGCCTGCAAGGAGCGCGACGAGTGCGGGATTGAGTGGTTTCAGAAATCGGTGCGGGCGTACCTCGGGGGTTGTGTCACCGGCAATATGATGCGCGACGGCAACGTACTCCTGGTAGTCGCTGCTATCCGTTACGCCGATGAGTCCTAGTTTGATGAAGGCGCCAACTCCGCACACGAGCAAAAGAATGATCAGTGCGCGCGCGGTGTGTGATGCGGCAAAAGATGCAAGGCGTGATGTCATAGATCGCGGGTGAGGTGCATAAAGAGGTTCGAGCTCAAGGGGCCCAGTGCAATACCAGTGAAGCCAATAGTCGCGCGTGCCCCGTGCGGAACCAGAGCGGCGAGTCGGCGCTTTGTCATTAGAATGAGATTCTCTTCGCGTGCCCATTCAGAGCGGCCGGTGAGAGCACAGGCGGCACGGAACGTGGTGGTGTTGTAATGGAGAAACGGAATGCCGGTGTGGTGCTCAACGGGGAAATAGCGATGCGGTACCGTGATGTATGTCTGCTTTGATATGCGAAACATCTCATGCACAAAATCGCGCTGAGCTTCGTGGCTACCTACGTGCTCGAGGACTGCGTTTGCGGTAGCGATATCAAAGGATTGATCCGGCACGGGCAATGGCTCATGTGCCTGAATCTGTCGATATGCAACAGCCGGGTACGAGGCCTTGAACGCATCGCCGGTGCCAAGGCCAAAAGCGGCAATACGGTCAGGGTGCGGGTAGAGACGCTCGAGGACGTTTGCGGCATCAGTGACGGTGTCTGAGACTCCTACATCAGCAATCGTGCTGTTCGTGGCCGGCTTACAGTGCCTGATGAAATCGGCGTAGATGCGGTCGCGCGCCGCAATAACCACCTTTTCAGCGATTGAGTCCGGCGTAGCCACCTGGTAATACTGCTCATCTATCACGGTCTTGCTCATAGCAGTTTTGGGGGATTGTAGCACTGCTGTTTGCAGTGGTCAGGTACGTAGCGGCCAAAAGGCCACGTGCTACACTTGCCCCGTATGACGCTTGAGAAAGTGCTCCGAGGCATAGCTATTGCCTCCGTTTTTGCTTTACCATTTGTGTGTCTTATTGTTGCTACGTCACTATTTTTCCCGTTTATTACGGGTAAGAACTTCGCGTTCCGCATAATTGCGGAAATCGGATTTGGTGCGTGGCTTGCGCTCGCACTCGTGTCGAAAGAGTACCGACCGCGCCGCAGTCTTGTGCTGGGGTCGCTGGCTTTGTTTGTTGGCATCATTTTGGTCGCCGACCTCCAGGGCTTGTATCCGTTTAAGAGTATTTGGAGTAATTACGAGCGCATGGATGGATGGGTCACGATCTTCCATCTTTTGCTGTACGTCACCGTTGCATCGTCTGTGATGCGCACCGAGCGTCTGTGGCGCTGGCTCATGTGGACGACACTCGGCGTGTCGCTGTTTCTCTCGATGTACGGATTTCTGCAGATTGCGGGCATCACGCAGCTTGGTCAGGGTGGTGCATCCGGCCTCGCAGCTCGACTCGATGGCACGTTCGGTAATCCGATCTACTTCGCGGTCTACATGCTCTTTCACGTATTCATAGCTGCAATGCTTTGGACGCACTCGTGGGTAGAGCGCGGACCGGGACGGCGCCTGGCACCGTCATTAATGTACGGAACCATTATCTTGCTCGATACCTACATGCTTCTCGCAACCGGTACCCGCGGCACGATGATCGGCTTGTTTGGCGGAGCACTTCTCACTGCTTTGTTGGTCCTCGTCCAGGCGTACCGCTCACGCACAGCATGGCGTGTTGCTATCGGCGGTATCGTCGCGCTCGCCGTGCTTACTGCCGCATTCTTTATGGTGAAGGATCAGGCGTGGGCGCAGAAGATCGGCTTTATGCAGCGTCTTTCATCCATCTCGCTCCAGGACACGACGGTGAAAGCCCGATTCCTCAACTGGGGTATGGCATGGCAGGGTGTTCAGGAGCGTCCATTGCTCGGCTGGGGCCAGGAAAACTACGCGCTCGTATTCGATAAGTACTACGATCCGCGCATGCACGGACAAGAGCCATGGTTCGACCGCGTGCACAACATCATCTTTGACTGGTGGGTTGCGGGCGGCACACTCGGTCTTCTCGCGTATCTCTCGATTTTTGCGATGACGCTGTGGGTTATCTGGCGAAGCGGAGCATTCTCGGTAAGTGAGCGCGCGATCCTCACCGGATTGCTCGCAGGCTACTTCTGTCACAACTTCTTCGTCTTCGACAATGTCACGAGTTACATTCTCTTCGGTACCATTCTTGCCTTTGTGATTTACCGACACACCGAGCATGAACGGAAGGCTCCGGTGCTTGCACGCGGCGTGATTGCACGATCGCATCTTCCATTTGTCGCGATTGCAGCGGTATTGTTTGTGTGGATGCTTGCGTGGGGAATGAACGGCAAGGCGCTTGCAGAAAACCGCACCTTGCTACGCGCACTGGCAAACCAGGGTAGTCTCGATACAACACTGGATCTGTT
>CAZVMJ010000089.1:0-902 GCA_964628005.1 uncultured Candidatus Saccharibacteria bacterium
CATACAACATCCAAACCTCCATCACGTTTGCAACCGTAAGAATACCGAGTACCGTTGAAGTGATGATGTACGCGTACTGCGTGTACTGAATGAGCTTGAGTTTATCGAGACGATCGGCGAGCAATCCTCCCCATGGGGCAAAAATAAGCAGTGGGAGGAATTGTGCGGCCACGATAAGCCCGAGCTGCCCGCCTGAGCCCGTGAGCTGCAACCCGAGCCAGCCGAGCGCTACAATCTGCATCCATGTGCCGGAGAGCGCGATCGCCTGCGAAATGAACAGGCGCCGGTAGTTGTGAACTGAAAGTGAGGCAAATGCCGACTCTCCGAACTGCTTGATTCGGTCCATACGATCCGCGGATCAATTGCTACGCCTTTGGGTTGCGCGTATGTTGCACAAAACCTTCAAATGACTTTAACACTTCGAGCGGTACACCGAACACCACAGTGTTTGATTGATCAGAAGAAATATCGTTAATGGATTGCAGTGTGCGCAAATGAAGCGCACCTGGCACAGCTGAAAGAATTTGAGCCGCCTCAGCCATGTTGCGTGCAGCAGCAAGCTCTCCCTCCGAATTAATGACAACGGCGCGCTTCTCGCGTTCTGCTTCTGCCTGCTTCGCAATCGTACGCTCCATGTCGCTCGGCAAAAAGACATCCTTCAGTTCCACATTTCCCACCTTAAGACCCCACGCATCCGTTTCCGCATCAACAATCTCACGGATGCGATCCGCTAATTTGTCACGATTGGCGAGCAGATCATCGAGGGTTACCTCGCCCACGATATTTCGCATGGTGGTCTGTGCGTACTGCGAAATTGCATTAAAGAAATTCTCAACCTCAAGGATCGCCTTTTCTGCGGACGCAACGCGATAGTAGATTACCGCATTGACCGTAACCGATGC
>CAZVMJ010000089.1:912-3770 GCA_964628005.1 uncultured Candidatus Saccharibacteria bacterium
ACATTGTCGCGTGTAATTGCTTTTTGATCGGGCACATCCACCGCCTTTACGCGCATATCGACCTTCTGAAAACCCTGAAATACTGGAACCACAAGACGCCAGCCCGGCTCCATAATTCCCGAAAAGCGACCGAGCGTGAATTTAACACCGCGCTCGTACTGATTAATTTGCTTGATGCTCGCAATGACGATTACGATCGCCGCAACCACAAGCCATCCACCGAGCCCGAGTACTATTCCCATGAGTTGAGTATAGCAAACGCAAAACCGACCCACAGGGTCGGTTTTGGGCATATATATGCTGGGAATCTCTAGAAGAGGTTGAAGCCGTACGCTACAAGGTACGCGCCGACAACCACAGAGGCGACACCGCCAGAAATCAACCAATGCGACTTGTTGAACTGCTTGATGAACTTCTGCGTTGGCTTGTACGGAGATGCGAGGTAGATCAAGCCTTCTACGAGCAACATGTAGCCGATCGTGGAGAGGATGCCGTCGACCGACCACTGAATGGTCGGGTACGTGAGCGTGAGGGCAAGACCTGCGCCAATTTCGATGATCGCCAAAGTGATCAACACGGCGCGATTGCTCACGAGCTCACTAACCGCCGGCATAACAGCCTTCCGACGTACCAAAATTATGATACCGATGATAAGAAAGTACAGACCAAACAACTTTGCAAGAAAGATCTCCATCTCCATGAAGTAATTCGAGAATTAATAATGTATGACAGAAGAGTACCACGCCACATTTCATTCGGGTGCGCCACACACTGCTCGCTGTGCATATCTCAAATAAAAAACGCGCCCGTCGTGGGCGCGCTTTTTAGAGGCAGTGGCTACACGCTCCGGAATAGTCGTACGATGAACAGAAGAACGATCGCACCAAGCGTGGCCACCGCGAGACTGTAGATATTGAAGCCGGACACGCCCGCCGAGCCAAAAGCATTGAAGAGCATGCCGCCAATGAACGCACCGACCACTCCCACAACGATGTTAAGAAAAATACCCTGTGAGGCGTCAGTGCCCATAATGAGAGATGCAATCCAGCCGGCGATGCCGCCGAGCACGAGAAACGCAAGAAGTTCCATAGATACGAAAAGTATTTTAATTGGCTAATACCCCGTAATGTGGGTTAGATCCAAGCCTATCGAACGTGCCGTGTAGAAAAGATGAAGCTCTTCATCTCTTGTGTAAGTGCGCTGCCCGTGCACAATGGCCACATGGAGAGCCAATTCCCCATGCGAATCAACAAATACCTGGCGGTGCAGAAATACTGCACCCGCCGGGAGGCCGATGAGTTCATCGAAAAGGGACTCGTTAAGATCAATGGTAAGAAAGCGAAACTCGGCGATAAAGTCGAGGAGCGCGATTCCGTTGAAGTCGCCATTCCGAAACGTTCGTTCCGCTATCTCGCCTATTTCAAGCCACGCGGGGTCATTACGCACTCAGCACAAAAAGGCGTAAACCCCGGTGAGCGTGAAATTAAGGAGGTTATGCCTGTTCCCGGCGTCTTCCCGGTAGGGCGGCTGGATAAAGACTCATTCGGACTCATCATTCTGACTGACGACGGCCGCCTCACCGATGCGTTGCTCAATCCAGAAAACGGGCATGAAAAAGAATACGAGGTGACCACAAAGACAAAGGTTCCGAGCTACTTTCGCGGCCGCATGGAAGGCGGAGTGGATATTGGTGGATACATTACGAAACCATGCATCGTGAAAATGCGTGGCGATCATCACTTCACGATTACCCTCACCGAGGGCAAGAAGCATCAGATTCGCCGCATGTGTGGCGCACTCGGCCAAACCGTCACCGAACTCAAACGCACCCGTATTCTCAACGTTCGACTGTGTAAAATTAAAAGCGGCCAGTATCGCAACATCACCGGCGACGAACTACAGAAATTTCTTGCAAACGTTGGCTTGCACTAATTTTCAAACAGCGGCGCAAATTCCGCGTACCCTTCCGCCGCGAGATTCTCTGCGGGTATAAATCGCATTGCCGCGGAGTTCAAGCAATAGCGCAGTCCCAGCGGCGCAGGACCGTCGGTAAAAACATGTCCAAGGTGCGAGTCAGCATGTTTTGATCGAATTTCCACACGCTTCATGCCAAGCGTGGAATCTTCTACCTCAACAATATTTTCAGCGACGAGCGGTTTCGTAAACGACGGCCAGCCGGTCTTTGAGTCATATTTATCTTTTGAGGAAAAGAGCGGCTCACCGGATACGATATCCACGTAAATGCCGTCTGCGTGATTATCCCAATACTCGTTACGAAATGCGGGCTCCGTCCCGCCCTTTTGCGTTACCTCATACTGCAGCGGTGTGAGCCGTGCGCCATTCTTTGCCGCGGCGTATCGCTCTTCAGGAGCCCGCGTATCAGCTACGGACTGCACCTTCTGCTGATCTGCCAGATACGCAAAGTACCCCGCGGTCGCGATAAAGAGGGTTGCAAACAAAGCCATCGGCTTCCACATAGAGGAAGCCTACACCGCTATTTGCCGAGATCAAGTGTCTCGTCAATGCGAATCTTTGCTACGAATTCAGGTACGTGACTTACAAGAATCATCGCACCCTGGAACGCATCCAGCGCTTCAGCAATCACCGGAATGTGGCGGAAATTAATGTGGTTCGTCGGCTCATCGAGAATCAGCAGTCCCGGCTTCATCATCACAAGTTTCGCAAAGGCAACAAGACCTTTTTGTCCTTCAGACAAATATCCAATCTTTGTGTGAATAATATCGCCGGTTAGCAAAAAGCCGGCCGCGATATGACGCAGTGTTTCTTCCACTTTCTTATCCATCACCGCCATAAGTTCTTCGTGGACGGTTTTGTCAAAATCGAGGTTTGAGAAGTCC
>CAZVMJ010000090.1:0-3760 GCA_964628005.1 uncultured Candidatus Saccharibacteria bacterium
ACCCTGCAGCATTTAGCGAACAGAATGCATCACACCTTCGGTGGCGAAAGTATTCGCTCGACGGCACTTAATCTCGATTACGAAAAAGGAGGGAAAAAACAAAAGGGAGAGACCGATCTCGTTGTTTTTGACATGGATCATCGAATGGGCAAGGAGGACTTTGAAATTCTCATTGGTGAGTGCAAAACCGGTCAGTCCATCTCGCGTGCGCAGGTTGACAGACTGGTCGATGTTAAAAGACTTCTGGAGAAAAGCGGGGTGAAATGTCATCTAATATTTATAAAAACTAAAGGCACATTTTCTGCTGCAGAAATTGGTCACTTTAAGCGTCTTGTTAAGGAAGGTATAAAGCCTTTGCTCTTCACCTCTATTGAGCTTGAGCGATGGTGGGACGAGTACAAGACCTTTAAAGCGAGTAGGACAGATTTCAAGTTGCCGGTAGAGCACCCGTTCACGTTTAGTGAACTCGCAGAAAACGCGGTCTATGTGTATCAACTGCAGTAGTACGCCGGGTTGTGCTTACAGAAAGAGTTCTAATACAGAGTAGTAGTAATCTTTACGGAAGCAGACTTATTCTTGTCGAGTCATTGTTGGGGGAGCGTAGAATTTCGGACAGATATGCTGCCTCTGTCGCAAACCGGTTCCAAAAACCATCGCCAGGGTCCACTGATTTGGAGACCTGATGATATTCGGCAGCATTTTATTCTGCCGCTCAGGAGTGCCTATTTCAGAAGCGCTTCCAGGCACGGCATGATGGTGCAATTATCGTGTGCTCATTTAGCGAACACATACGGCGCTTGCGCAAGACGGTGCACATATTGCCTAGTCTGCTATCCACCTTGTCGAGCTTCGCCGCGCATGCGACCGTGTGGGCAGGATTTTTGAGGCGAAAGTGAGGATTTGCCATGCATATTGTTCGCAGAATCCGTCCGGCGTCAGCTACGCATCAGCTGTCGATCGGTAAAATCGCGGTGTTGCCGCGAATGTTCTCCGACGGGGAGCTCGATATGCTTCTTGCGCAGGACAGCATTCGCTACCATCACGACGACGAAGGGCATGTGAGTACGCACAAGCCCCTCAAGCTGCCGTGGGTGGCGCATCGTATCTGGCCGCACGCGCGACTGCTTGATCTCGAGGGCGATCGTCCGCTTCGCGTGGATGAGCGTATGAAGCTCTATCGACTCGAGCCGGGAACAGGCATTGTGCCCCCTCATACCGACGAGGATTTCGACGGTCCGATGGGCTCGCGTGCGCTCTACAGCGTGTTGGTGTATCTCAATGACGGATACGAAGGCGGCGAGACTGTCTTCAACGGCATCGATTTTGCGCCACACGGGCTCGCAGGCTCCGGTCTGCTGTTCCGACACGCGATGTTGCATGAGTGTCTTGCCGTTCGCAGCGGCGTGAAATTCGTGCTCAAAACAGACCTGTTCGTTCTCTAAGCCGCTTCAGTACAAGCGCACTGAAGGCCCCGCACTCGCGGGGCCTTTTTGCGTGCGCATTCGTGTGGATAACTGTGTAGCAGTGGGGTATAGTGGTATATACTCTATTGCAGTGGGAAAAAGTGGGAAATCCGCAATTATGTTCATCGGTGAATACGAACACACACTCGACGAGAAAAAGCGTGTATCTCTTCCGAAAGCATTTCGAAATGGTCTCGGAAAAAAGATGGTTATGACACGTGGTCTCGACAATTGTTTGTTCGTCTATCCGATGAAGAACTGGGAGAAGGTTTCTGCAAAGTTGCAGGAGCTCTCATTCGCTCAGGCAGATACGCGTGGATTCAACCGATTCATTCTCTCGGGAGCAGCAGAAGTGGAGACTGATGGCGCAGGACGAATTTTGATTCCTGAGCATCAGAAAAACTTTGCGGGTCTCAAGAAGAATGTCGTGTTCGCCGGAGTATCAGACCGGGTCGAAGTCTGGGATGCAGCAGCCTGGCAGGAGTACAAGGCGCGCATCGAAAAGCAGGCGGACGCGATGGCCGAGAAGCTCGGCGAAATCGGCGCACTCTAATACCAATTCTGGCGGCGTGGAGCTGCTGGAGGATTTACATACGTCATGCGCACGCGACGCTCACAATCCTCCAGCAACTCGATGCCGTCACCGTCAGGTACGCCTGAGGGGCATCGAACCGTTCTTTTACATGAGGCAGTGGAATCACTTGCTTTACAACAGAACGATGTCGTCGTGGATGGCACGCTTGGGGGCGCGGGACATGCGCTCGCAATCGCGAAGCAGTTAGGCGATGGTGGCGTCCTCATTGGAGTCGACGCCGATAAAGATGCCATCAGCCGCGCTTACGATGTGTTAGCGGATGCTCAGCCTGTCAGTGGAGATGTTCAGCCAGCGACCCGAACGGGTTCCGGGCCGACCGTTCTCCTCATCAACGACAACTTCAGGAACATCAAAGCCGCGCTTGCGCGACTTGGATACGGATCAATCGACAAAATGATCCTCGACCTCGGATGGAGCTCTTACCAGCTCCGCGGAGGTCGCGGATTCTCATTCCTGTCAGACGAACCGCTCTCCATGTCATACGCACATTCGCAAACGCTTACAGCGGAAATCATCGTCAACGATTGGGAAGAGAGCTCAATCGTTGACGTGATCTCCGGATTTGGTGAAGAACGATACGCGCGGCGTATCGCCGAACGCATCGTTCGTGAGCGAAGCTATAAGCGCATTCAGACGGCGCGAGAGCTCGCCGACATTGTGAAGGCAGCAGTTCCTGCAGCGTACCGATACGGTCGCATTCATCCAGCTACGAAAACCTTTCAGGCGCTTCGTATCGCGGTGAACGACGAATTCGGGGCGATCGAGCAGGGGCTCACCGACGGGCTTTCCATGTTGAACCCGGGTGGTCGCATCGCAGTTATCTCATTCCACAGTATCGAAGATCGAATTATTAAGCATCGCTTCGTTCAGTGGGCCCGCGAGGGAGCTATAGAGCTCATTACTCGTAAGCCCATAGTGCCAAGCGACGCGGAGATTGCAGAAAATCCCCGCGCCCGCAGTGCAAAACTACGCGTCATTCAAAAAATATGAACACACAGATCGCCATCCTTTCCATAGAACACGTATACGAGAAGCTCGCATTTCGCGTGCTCTTTGCACTACTCGGCATTTTCCTCTGCGGCTACCTCTACTTTGTGGGCGCATCGGTGCTCAACATCATTGCCCGAAAGGAGGCTACGCGTGCAAGCGCGACACTCCAGGGATCTATTGCATCCCTCGAGAAGCAGTACTTCTCCCTTTCTGAGGCAGTAACACCACAGACGGGCACCACGCTTGGCCTCGCACCTGTTTCTGATACCGATTATGTCTACCGCCCGTGAACGACCGCTTCTGCGGCAGATGCTTCGGCTGATACAATGGAGCGCAATGCGATCTAGCATTGCCTCGTATGCGAACACAGCTCGCGTTTAGAACACGCCTCATCGGCGTTTCCTTTCTGCTCATTGCGGTGCTTTTGGTGGTGCGCCTGTATTTCCTGCAAATTGTGCATGGAGATGAGTATCGTGCGCGGGCAACAGCGCAATATGTCGAGCAGAGCGCCGATACGATCAATCGCGGCAACATCTACTTCACCACGAAGGATGGTGCTCATGTGGCTGCGGCCGTTATGCAGACGGGATATCGCATTGCTATTAACCCCGGCGATATTGTTGATGCTGCGGACACGTTTGAGGAGATTAATAGCGTGGTTGAAATAGACCGCGAACGCTACTTTTCAAGTGCTAAGAAAACCGACGATCCG
>CAZVMJ010000091.1:0-3710 GCA_964628005.1 uncultured Candidatus Saccharibacteria bacterium
ATTGATAACGATGGTGATGAATCGGTTGATCTCTGGGATACAGACTGCCAGCCATTCCTTCCGACGATCACGATCGTAAAGAAGACAAATGGTGGTGATGGCTCCTTCCGCTTCTGGATTACAGACGGTAGGTCAGAACTTGTTTCGAAGTTTGTAGAAGACTTTGAGCCTGAGTACGTAACGGTTACCACCGAAGAAGGCGAGGGTCAGACCAGCTACACCACGCAGTACGGCGCTGCAACAATCGATGAAAACGAGTACCGTAACTGGGATTTCGAAGGCGTGTCGTGCTCTATCGTGAGTGATTCAAACGAAAGTGTTGAATGGAACTCAGAGGGATCAAGTGTATGGATTGACGGCCTCACGGCAGGTGATTCCGTGCAGTGCACCTACACCAACACCAAGGTTCCGCAGTGCTCCGACGGCATCGATAACGACGAAGACGGATATATCGATTACGGCGGTGAAGGCGGTGACAACAACTGCACCAGCCCGACCGACAATACGGAATATGCCGATGCACTCGCGTGCTCTGATGGGTGGGACAACGATGGCGACGGCCGCTTCGACATGAGCGATCCGGGCTGCCACGGCGACAATAATCCTGAGAACCCGCTCTCGTACATTCCGTGGAAGACTGACGAGATCGATAATCCGGGTACCACCGGCGGCGGTGGCGGCGGTGGCGGCAACGGCCCGATCTTCGGATCAGGTGGCGGCAACGGCCCGATCGGCTCAGTTCTCGGTGCAAGCACATCGATTCCGGAACTCCCGTCGAGCTGCACCGCGCTTCTCACCACCTTCATGCGCGAAAATCGCAAGAAGAATGACACTGAGGACGTGAAGAAGCTCCAGCAGTTCCTCAATGACACGCTCGGTACGACAATCACGGTAAACGGTGTGTTTGGTAAAGACACCACTGCGGCCGTGAAGCAGTTCCAGGCGAAGTACGCATCTGAAGTACTCACTCCGTGGGGTCTTACACAGCCGACAGGCTTCGTGTACCTCACCACGCAGCGCTACATCAACCTGATGCACTGCAAGAGTCTCAATATTCCGGTTCCTGAACTCGTCCCGTTCAAGGGCGAATAAGTAACTCGTATATGCCAAAAGACCCGCCTCGGCGGGTCTTTTGTTATGCACACCCTTATCAACACGTTGTCACCAAAAAACGCCATTGACCCGCAGGTGCCCGCGCGCGTACGCTTACGTCATGACAACGTCTTCACGTGCCGCCGGCGTTTTGCTTGCCGCCGCGCTCTTTATTGGAGGTGCAGCCACGCTGCCTGCAGTTGTATTTGCGCAGGCAGATCTGACAGGCATGACCAAAGATCAGATTGATAGCCTCAACAACGGTCCGCCTATGGGGCTTGGTGTGTGGGATGGCCACACCATTGGTTACATGGGAACGCCGTACGATATGACCAACGGATTCGGCATGGGATCGGTAAAGGGTGCGTCCACTACGCTTCCGGAATTACCTGCCGGATGCACACCGCTTCTCAGCGGCTTCATGCGCAAGGACGATATGATCAACAGCAGCGATGAAGTAATGAAGCTCCAAAAGTTTCTGAACGAGAAAATGCAGGCAAATCTTCCGCTCAATGGCTTGTTTGGTCCGGCAACTGATGCGGCGGTTCGTGCATTCCAAACCAGATATCTCGATGACGTGCTCACGCCGTGGGGAATCACAGAGCCAACAGGCTTTGTGTATCTCACTACGCAGCGCATGATCAATCTCATGAGCTGCCCGAATCTAAGCCTTCCGATGCCGAAGCTCGTACCGTATATCAACGCGTAGCGCTACGCACTCCTTTCCACAAAAGCCCGCGTGTGCGGGCTTTTGTGTTGCTAAAATAGGTGCATGGTACGAAAGACAACCCGCGCTGCGGGCCCGAAAGCTGCTAAGAAAACGGCACGAACGCCGCGCGCCATGACCAAGAGCCAAACGCGGCTTCTTGAGGGTGCAATGGCCGGCGGGTTTGCTTTTGTGATCGGCAGCGTCTTTCTCATGTCGTCGCTCCAGAATTTCTTCATGGCGACAAATCAGTTTGCCTCCGTCGTTAGTTCAGTGCTTGTTGATCTCGCAAACACTGACCGTGCGGCCTACAACGTAAACGGCCTCTCGGTGAATCCGCTCCTGGTAGAAGCTGCACAGGCAAAAGCAAATGATATGGCTGCAAAGGGATACTTTGCGCACACGTCTCCGGAGGGCGTGGATTCATGGCACTGGTTCAAGAAAGTGGGCTACGACTTCCAGCATGCAGGGGAGAACTTAGCCGTCGATTTCACTGATTCCGCTGATGTGGAGCGTGCGTGGATGAACTCACCGACGCACCGCGATAACGTGCTGAATGCGAAATACACGGAAATTGGCATTGCAACCGCGGCCGGATACTACCAGGGCCGCCCGACTACGTTTGTAGTGCAAATGTTTGGTACACCGCGTACGGGCGCGGTAGCAACAGCGCGGCCGAAGCCACAGTTTGAATCTTCGCCAACCAATCCGTCGCAGATGGCTGTCGCGTCCAATGATGTCTCTTCGGCTCCTGTGTTGGGCGAAGCGGTCGATGCGCCTGCCACCGATCCGGCGGTCGCAGTATCGGTTACCGAGCCGATGGCGCTCATGCCTGAAGTGGTGGTGCAGGGCACTGATTCTGCAGGAGGGGATGAAAGCATTGCAAATATGCCTTCGCCAAGTGGTGTCGCACCAGGTGCCGATCAGAAACCGATCGGTGCGATTGTGCGCCAATCAACTGACTGGCAGGTGCTCGCCACCTCGCCTTCCACGGTGCTGAAGTATTCGTACTATCTGCTGGCACTCCTTGTGTTGCTTGCGCTTGCTATCGACACCGGCTTGGAGTTGAAGTGGCATCACCGCGGGCGCGCTGCATCAGCGGGCGCCATGCTTGCGCTCATGCTCGGGCTCTTCTGGTATGCCGATACGACGATGTTCCGACACGCGACCGTAGCGGAAGCGTCCGGCGTACAAACAACGCAGCAAAGCCTTTAATTCTTCGGTGCTTTGTAGGGAAGTGGGATCGTAATCTTCGTTCCCACGCCTTCGGTGGATTCAAGCCAGAGCTTCTGTCCGTGTGCTTCCACTACCTGTTTTGCGAGGTACAAACCAAGCCCGGAGCCATCCGGTCGCATGTGCTTTGCATTCTCCGCACGATAGAACTTCGTGAAGAGGTTGTGCATTTCGCGCTGTGAAATACCAATGCCGGTGTCCTGTATGGTGAGTTCAAGCGCATCATCACGGCTTGCAAGCGAAACGGTTATCGTGCCGCCGGTAGGCGTGTACTCCACGGCGTTTTCAAGAATGTTATAGATTGCCGTCGTCATACGGTAGGCATCAATCCATACGGTGCGCACCTCCTTTGGCGGATCAAATACCACCTTGAGCTGATGCTTCTGAATGCTGAGCGCGAGATCTTTAATCGCTTTCTCAATGACCTCGACGATTTCTACTTCCGAGAAGCTATAGCCAAAGCGGCCTTCTTCAATGTCGGCGCTAGCCACGATGTTGTCTACGATGAGCCCGATGCGCTGCAGAACCCCGCGGATTTCTTCAATGTTCTTTGTTGCTGTCGGAGACATTTGCTCTCCCGCGAGCGATTCCACCGCCCATTTCAAGCCCGTAAGCGGTGTGCGCAGTTGGTGTGCGGCGATGATCACCAGCTCATCTTTCTTTCCTACAAGTGAGCGGT
>CAZVMJ010000092.1:0-3699 GCA_964628005.1 uncultured Candidatus Saccharibacteria bacterium
GATTACCGTTCGTGCTCCCGGTACGCAACGCCGCAACTTTACATATGCGGGAGATATCGCGCGCGGAGTACTGCTCGTCGGCGAGGGCGGACACGGCGACGAGTACGGACTCGGTAGTCATGAATCATTTACGATTCTTGAGCTTGCGAAGATGTTTACCGACAAGATTGAAATGCTGCCGGAACGTCCGGGAAATCGAATGGATTCAGTGTGCGATACGTCGCGCGCAGAGAATGAATTTGGATGGAAGGCAGAACATAGTCTTCGAGACTACATTGCAGGGCTCAAGCGCGATCATTGACCGCACGACGGCACTGTGACATAAGAACAAGAGATCATCAGAGGAGATGGATCAATGGCCAATGGATGGCTCGTACAGACACTGATTGCAGTGTTGTTCATGACACCGGCATGGCTCGCCATGCCATTCTTCGCTTCGAGGCACGGGGTATCGGGGGCCGTTTTTGGTGTCTGGTATTTCGTGGGAGCAGCACTATCGATGGCGCTGTTTGGTGTCCCGCGCGGGACCTTAGTACCGTCGTGGGGTGTGAGTATCGCGATCCTTTTCGTTGGTTTGACTATCGGCGGCGTCGCGAATCTTTCACTTTTCAGTGCCGTTGCGGCCGCACCAAATCCCGGCTTGCCGGTTGCGATTGCAAATCTCACCAGCCTTACTACATTCCTCGCAGCATTCGCGCTTGCGAAAGTCGCGCCGGAGTACTTTTCCGCCGATCCGCTCAGTCCTCGTGTATTGATCGGAATCATCTGCATCGTCATAGGCGCCGCGTTAATTGCGGTGAAATGAAAGGGCGTGGAATGAAAACCATTGTGCATGTGAGCGGGTACTCGCTCGCGGAGAAGTCGGACGTCGAAGCATTCACGGCTGCGGGAGTGCCGCTCAGAGTCCAGTACAACGATTGGGAGTATGTCTGCTGGGGAAGTTTCGCCACGCAGCGGCTCGGTCGTATACCGATGGCGCTGTGGCTCGCGCGCACCATTCGTGCGGATGCGCTTGTGTGGTCGACCGGAGCAACCTTCGGAACCGACGGCAAAGTTTCTGAAGCAGAATATCTCTATTCGTACGCACTGAGTCACTACCACAGACTATGCTCTGAGTTTCCGCACCGGTTCACGAAAAAAACCTGGGTGAGCGAGCGGGCGTATCAGGGATGGTTGAAGGGAATGAGTGTGTTTGATGCGTCGAGTACGGACACACTTTCGTCGATGGACTCCCTGCACCGAGTAGCGAAAGGTATCGTGCGTGCAAACGAACACGCGATGGTCTATCTCGTTACATCGGCAAACCATGCACCGCGCGTGTTGCGCGATGCAGAAGTGGTCTTTGGCATCGGCACGTGCATGCTGGAAGGCGCGGCGCGGTTTACGCTCTGCGCCGTTCCAGCAGAGTCGAACTACGGTGCCGACCGGGTCTACAGTGTGCAGGTGAAAGATCTGAGTCGCTAGTTCTTTTTCCTGGCAGCGATGTCAGAAAACGGCGCGGGTTTCCGCGCCGTTTTCATTGCTTTCATTTTTCTCAGGTGTTCGATACGATGCCTCTCATGACCGGTCCGGGCGGCTCAATCGCACCAAAAAAGCGTATTCTCATTTTCTCCCTGACGTACCATCCGTTTATTGGCGGTGCCGAAGTGGCCATTAAAGAAATTACCGATCGTCTGGGTGATTCGTTTGAGTTTGATATGATCACGCTCCGTTTCGATAAAACGCTACCGACTATCGAGCGGTACGGAAATGTAACCGTGCATCGCATCGGTCCCGCGATGGCACATGCGCAGGTCTCGGATCGCAATATGCCGCCGCGTTTGCGGTTGGCAAAGATTCTATTTCCGGTGCTTGCATGTATGCGGGCACTGCGACTCCATCGCGTTCGTCGATATCAGCTGACCTGGTCCATGATGGCGAATCATGCCGGATTTGCAGGCATGCTATTTAAGACGTTCAACCCCTCCGTTCCGCATGTCCTCGAGCTACAGGACGGACGTGCATTTGAAGAGATGAAGCAGCGGCAACCTATATTGCGACTACTGTGGCCGCTCTACGTGCGTGTATATCAATGTGCGGATCAAATAAAAGTAATCTCGTCGTTTCTGGAACGTGAGGTTCGTTCACTTGGCGTGCACTCAACGGTGCAAGTGATACCAAACGGCGTAGACACCGAACGTTTTACAGCACCGATATCCGAATCCGCTCTTGCGTCATTGCGACGCGAGCTTGCGCCACGCGAACATGACATTGTGTTGTTCACGGCGAGCCGGCTCGTGCTCTCTCGCGGCGTGGAAGATACGATCCTCGCACTCAAACATTTGCCCGAACGGGCGCGGCTCGTTATCGCTGGCAGCGGTGATGATCGTACGGCACTCGAAGCCCTTGTGCGCGAACAAGGGCTCAGCGATCGCGTGCGCTTTCTTGGCCACATAAATCATGAGGATTTGCCGCGCTATTATCGAGCTTCGGATGTCTTTGTGCGTCCATCGGTCATCGAGGGATTTGGTATTGCGTTTGTTGAGGCATTTGCATCCGGTATTCCCGTGGTGGCAACACCGGTCGGAGGCATACCTGATTTTTTGTCTGATCCGGAAGCGAATCCGGAGCGTGCGCCAACCGGTCTTTTTTGTAAGGTTCATGACCCCGTATCCATTGCAGCGGCAGTGAAGCGCTATATGGAGGACACATCACTGAAAGCGGCTGTTGTTGAAAATGCGCAACGCCTTGCGCGCGAAAAATATGATTGGAATGATATTGCGCAGCGGATGCGAGGCGATGTGTTTTCCTGCGCGCAGTCGTAGGTCTTGCAAAGCTGGTTCTATCGCGGTTTGCTAAGCATGGAGCAACAGGAGGAAACGACATGACCCATGCAGTCGTCTCGTACACAGATGCGCTCGAAGCGGCGCTTCTGTCCAATGTCAGGCTCTTTTTTGCCGCATGCTCACTGCAGCAGTATATGGTGAGCGTGTGGTGTGATGCCGCGGTACAGATGTTGCCCATTGGCAGCACTGCACAGAGCGTTGTCACGCATATCGAACGGTCTCCGTTCGGCGATCACGAGGTCATCCACGCAAATTTTTCGCGCACGCGCGAGCGGGGATAACAGACATTGGCGCTGCCAGGCTGCCCACGATACTCTGGTGGCAGGACACGTGTTTCGTGTCGGTTTTCAGAAGGAAGGAGAGTCAGATGTCCATCTGCCATCAAAAGCCTGAAGCGGATGTTCGTCTTTATCAACCTCCCAACGCGGGTATGTTTTCCCGCGAGTGAGTGAGTCTCGGTACTCGTTCGTGTTCCGCCCGTATCGCGTGTAGGGCGCACAACGCAGCGACCTCGGTCGCGACGGTACTCAAGTTTACTCAAATGTAGTTTGATGGCGCGTCCTCGTGGCGCGCCATCTCTCTTTGCGCTAAGGTTGCACATATGAAAATTGTTATTGCGACCGGTATCTTTCCTCCTGAGGTGGGTGGCCCCGCCTACTACTCGAAAGAGCTTGCGGAGGCGTTGCGAGCTCAGGGACATGATGTGTCTGTCGTGCTGTACGGATCACTCAAGCAGCTGCCGTCGGGGATACGCCATGCGCTCTATGCCTGCAAGTTGATCGTACCCGCGTTTACGGCGGATGCGATTATCGCGTTCGACACTTATTCTGTCGGGCTGCCGGCGGCATGCGCTGGCATGGTGACCCGAACGCCG
>CAZVMJ010000093.1:0-3658 GCA_964628005.1 uncultured Candidatus Saccharibacteria bacterium
ACCAAATCGGCAGCAGGCCGTGCAAGCGTGAAGCCTTCTTTTTTTGCCACGTCGGTTACCGTATCCGCGAGCATCTCGCGGCTCGGCTGCTTAAAGGTGTACACCTCGCAGCGCGATTGAATCGTATCCGGCACTTTCTCGCGCTCGGTGGTGGCGAGTACGAAAATAGCGTGCGCCGGTGGTTCCTCCAGTGTTTTCAAAAACGCATTCCATGCCTCTTTGGTAAGCATGTGCGCTTCGTCGATGATGTAAAACTTATACGGCGATTCAAACGGCATCGCGTAGACGCCTTCGCGCAATTCGCGAATATCATCAATACCGCGATTCGATGCGGCATCCATTTCGTAGAGGTCTTTGTCCGACACGCCAAGCTCGCGTGCAAGGATGCGCGCCACCGATGTTTTACCGGTGCCTCGTGTGCCGCAGAAAAGATACGCGTGCCCGATCTTTTTATTTTTGATCGCGCGCTCGAGCACCTCCGTTACCTGCTCCTGGCCGCGCACCTCGGCAAATACGCTCGGGCGGTACTGGCGATAGAGTGTCTGGTGCCGTGCGTTTTTCGACATGGCGGCAGTATACCCTACTTGGCCGCGCGCAAAACAGCGAGGGCAGCAGCCACATCTTCGGTATCCATGAGCGCCGCGCGAAGATCCTTCGCATGGTCCCACCCGTTTATGTACGCCTTGAAATGCTTCTTCATCACCGCATAGTGCGTGGTGGTTCCGAGCAATTCATTAAACAGTTCAAGATGCTCTATCAACGCCGCAATTCGCTCCTCCGGCGAAGGCGCATCGGTGCGCTCCGAGAATAGCCACGGGTTGCCAAAGATGGCTCGCCCGAGCATTACGCCATCGCACCCCGTAGCCGCTGCTTTTTCACGCGCATCCGCCACACTTTTCACATCGCCATTGCCGATCATCAGTGTTTTTACGCCCATGGAATCGCGAATCGCCACCGCAGCAGCCATGCGATCCCAGTGCGCCGGAACGTCAGACATTTCCTTTCGCGTGCGCAAATGCAGCGTAAGCGTAGCCGGCTCCTCGGCAAGAATTTGCGGCACCCAACGCTCAAGCACGTCCGTATTAAAACCAATACGCGTTTTAATGGAGAGCGGTAGATCAGGCGCGCCTCGTCGCGCGGCTCGCATAAGCTCCACGGCGAGCTCCGGCTGTTCAATCAAACCGGCGCCGCATCCCTGCCGCACCACCGCCTTATCAGGGCAGCCCATATTGATATCAATCCCGTCGAAGCCAAAATCCTGCACCATGCGCGCCGCCGCTTCCATGCGCTCGGGTACCGCAGAAAAGAGCTGTGCAATAATCGGCCGCTCCTCGGGCGAATACAAGAGCTTCTTCAGGAGTTTTGTTTTTCCGGGCTCGGGCGCGAGCACGAGGCCATCGGCGGAGGTAAATTCGGTGTAGGTAACGTGCGGCTTTCCGTGGCGCGCAAACACCCGCCGAAACGCGGCGTCTGTTACGTCCTCCATCGGAGCCATCACAAAAAATGGCCGCGGCATGTCATCCCAAAAACTCATGCGAGCCACCATACCAAACATCACGAAAAAGTCCTCGCGTTACTGCTGCGGCGCAGCGGCTTCGGGCGATTCCTCGGTGGGTGCATCCTCCCCTTTGAATTTGTAGTACACGCGATTGCCGAAACGCAGATCAATGTACTCAAGCGCTGTTTCCTTTCCGCGCAGCGCGGGTGAAACGGCCACCAGCTCAAGATTGTGCACAATCGTATCGCTCGATTGTCCGAATGATGCCTTTACATTGAACCCGTTCTGCAGCTGCATTTCAAAATCTTTTTCATCAAGCACCGTTACCGAACTTGGCACAAAGCGCGCTTCGCGCATGCGCTGCAAAAGGTCGCGAATCTCTATCAGGTGCCCCGCCAAATACACCGAGCCAATCGCATTTGCAGCATCAACGCCGCCAAAAAACGCATACGGTAATTCAGGCCGCCCGGCGCGCTCTGCATCGGCAAAAATGAGCCCCGTATCATCAAACACAAAACACTGTCGCTCGGCCGCGTCTGCTGTATTGGTGCACCATGTGGCAAATGCCACGCGCTCATCCACATTCACGATGAGATGATTGCTAAAGAGCGCCGAGCGTCCCACGCGCACGGATTTGAGTCGAGGAAAATTACGCACCACGCCTGCACGCAGCGCTTCTTTCGGATAGAAGAACATCATGTCCCGCGCAATAAAGTGCCGACGATCTTCCTGCAGTACATCGCGTGCATATGCGGTTATCTCTTCCGGGTTTTGCATAATCGCACCGCGAACGGAGACATCTCCAATGCGCATACGCGGATGATATGAGAGCCAGTGAATGCCAAAAAGCAGCAGCACAAACAAAACCGCAATCACGATGCTCCATATGATCCGCGCGCGGCGTCGTCGTGTTTTGAGCGGCGCGTGTTTTTTGGAGCCGCCGAACAGTGGTTCTTTCTTTGGCTTGGGCGGGCGCCGATCCGGCGCATGCTTTGAATGCGTGAGCGTCGGTCGAAGGTCTACGATTTTCGGCGCCATGCAATATGCAGACCGGGTGTACCGGTTAGGTGCGGGCAATTACATCTTTGCCCATGTACGGGCGAAGCACTTCAGGAACTTCAATCGAGCCGTCTTCGCGCTGATAGTTTTCTACGATCTGGCACATCACGCGCGGCATCGCGAGCGCCGTGTTGTTGAGCGAGTGCACATACTTGAGCGATCCGTTGTCGTCGCGGTAGCGAATATTGAGGCGTCGTGTCTGGAAATCGTGGAAGTACGAAGATGAGTGTGTTTCGCGGTATGTTTTCTCGCTCGGCATCCACGATTCAATATCGTATTTTTTTACCTGACCGAGGCCGAGATCGCCGCCGCAATTTACCACCACATGATACGGAAGCTTGAGCTCGCGAAGCAAAGCTTCTGCGTTTGCGGTAATTTCCTCGTGCAGGCGCACCGATGTTTCGTGCGACGCTTCGCACAGCACCACCTGTTCGTACTTCATAAATTCGTGAATGCGAAATACTCCCTTCGTATCTTTGCCGTGGCTTCCCGCTTCGCGGCGGAAGCACGGAGAATACGAGAAGAATTTAATCGGCAACTGCGCCTTATCGATGGTTTCATCCATGTAGTAGCCCATCGTTGCCACCTCTGCGGTTCCCGCGAGGTAATCGGCATCCTGTGTTTTATAGAGATCCTCTTCGCTCTGCGGCAAATAGCCGGTGCCCACAAACGGCTCGCGGCGCACCATAGAAGGAACCGTCATCGGGATAAAGCCTTCTTTGTGCATGAAGCGATCTTCAACAAATCGCTTCAGTGCCCATTCAAGACGTGCACCATCATTTTTCAAGAAGTATCCGCGGAATCCGGCCACCTTCGAGCCGCGCTCAAAATCTGCCATGTCGTGCATGAGCATGAGCTCCACATGCGTCTTCGGCGTAAAGCTCATCGGCTTCGGATCGGCACCATCGCCACCTTCCGGCGACCATCGACGCACTTCCTGATTTTCCGCATCGCTCGCTCCTTCCGGCACGGAAATATCCGGCACGTTTGGCACGCGCACCATAAGGCCAAGCCATTCCTTCATCACCTCCTGCAATGCTTCCTCATCTTTCTTGAGTGATTCTTTGAGTGTCTGGAGGCTCGCGATCATGGTCTGGTATT
>CAZVMJ010000094.1:0-3651 GCA_964628005.1 uncultured Candidatus Saccharibacteria bacterium
CGCAGGGCCGCCGCCAATGATGATCAGATCGTACATAGTTTGAGCAGGATACCACACGACCCGCTGTCGCGGGTCGGGGATAAGGCTATGAATTATTTGCGTCGGAGGAAGGAGGGTAGGCCACCCCAACTGTCTTCTTCGTCGGTAGGTGCCGCTTCAATTGAAGTATCCTGCACGCGCACCTCTGGCTTGGTCTCAGGGCGTCGCTCGGTCTTTTCAGTGGCGAGTGCATCAATGATCTTCTTCGGCTCAGCGCGTGGTTCCGTGCGAACCGGCGGGACATCTTTTTCTGTGGAGGTACCGCGCGACGGAATAACGCGCGTCGCAAATGGCTGCGACGGGCGCGGAGCCTGTTCAGGGAAGCCTGTTGCGATAACGGTAACGCGAACCTGGCCCTTCTTGAGCGATTCGTCGGTAACGGCTCCGAAGATAACCTTTGCCTCCGGATCAATTGCCTCAGTGATGACGTTTGCGGCATCCTGTACTTCAAGCATGCCGAGGTCGTCGCCGCCTGCGATAGAGAAGAGTACGCCCTTCGCACCCGTGATTGAAACTTCGAGTAGCGGCGAGTTGATTGCTGCGCGGGCAGCGTTTTCTGCTCGCTTCTCGCCGATGGCGGTACCAATACCCATGAGTGCCGATCCGGCATTTGCCATGATCGCGCGTACGTCTGCGAAGTCGACGTTGATGATACCGGTCTGTGTGATCAAGTCTGAAATTCCTTCAACAGCCTGCTTGAGAATGTCGTCGCACATTGCAAAGGCATTCTTGATGCCGGTTTCGCGCGAGACAATCGCGAGCAATTTGTCGTTCGGGATGATGATGGATGCGTCCACTGCCTTGCGAAGTTCGGTGAGCCCCTGATCCGCGAGGCGGATGCGCTGCTGGCCTTCAAATGCAAACGGGCGCGTGACGACGCCGATGGTGAGTGCGCCGAGTTCGCGTGCGATCTTTGCAACAACCGGTGCAGCACCGGTGCCGGTGCCGCCGCCCATACCGCAGGTGACGAACACCATGTCGGAGCCTTTGATCGCGTCCTGAATCTCTTCGCGTGTTTCTTCCGCAGCCTGCTTACCCATATCCGGGTTCATGCCGGTGCCAAGACCGCGGGTGAGCGTCTTGCCAATATGGATCTTGTGTTTTGCCTTCGACTTGTGGAGGTCCTGTGCGTCGGTATTTACGGCGATGAAATCAACACCCTGAACGCCGGATGCAACCATGTGGTTGACTGTGTTTCCACCCGATCCGCCGACACCGATAACTCGAATTCGCGCGAATGATTCTACTTCGGGCTTCACTTGCTTGGACATAGTGGGCACATCATAGCATTTTAGGGAGAAGGACAACGTTGACTCATATAGCCATTTATGTCCGTATCGAAGTCGAAAAAACGCCGCATTTCAGCGGCGATTTGGTCATTGTGGCGTTTCAAAACCTACGGTAGAAGCGAACGGAAGCTTTGTTTGAAGGAGTTCCACGCGCCGGAGAGCACTTCTCCTAATGTGGAGCCTTTGTCTGAAACATCTTCTGCAAACGCCCATCGACACAAGCCGTATGCAACGGCCCACGTTGCGTCGGTTGATGCGGTGCGCGCAACGTTCGCCATTTGTCCGACTTGCGATGGAAGTTTGAGAACTGCTTTTGCAATGTCGGTTGCTGATGTTGATCCTGATCCGCCGCCCGTGATGACGATGCCAGCCGGAAGCAAACGCTGACGACCAATGGTTTTCAAATGGCCATTGATGAGCGTGAACATATCTTTGAGGCGCGATGCAACAATCGTATCCGCTTTTTTCTGCGGCACATCAGCGCCTACCACACCGCCGCGCTTCATTTGTTCTGCTTCTGAGAGCGGTACCTGAAAATTGAGCGCTATTGTATTCGTAATATCGCCCGAGCCAACGGGGAACACCTTTACCGAAACAGGAGTGTCGTTATCAAACACAATAATAGAGAGGGTTTCAGAGCCGATGTTTGCGAGGCACACGCCTGCCATCTTCTGTGCTTTCGTGAGCGTGACCAAGGATGCGGCGAGCGGGGAAGCCATAACGCTCTCAACCTCGACGCCCGCAGCTTCAACCGCCTCAATAAGATCGTCGTGGTGCTGAGAAAGTAGGGTGATCAGCAGTGTATCAACGGAGAGCTTGGTGCCCTGAAGACCCGCCGGTTTGCCAAATACCTTTGAGCCGTCCACGCGGTACTCCAGAGGGATGGTATGAATGACGACGCGATTGACGAGCTTTGGCGTGGCGCGCTTTTCGCTGTCTTGCATCGCGCGTTCGATGTCGCGATCGGTAACGAGGCCACCCGATTGTGTGAGTGTGACGTCGCCGGTCGAGCGGATGTCGTCGAGGCCGACGCCGCCAAGGGCGAGGCGCGCACTTTTTACGGTAACTTTTGCAGCGCTCTGCGCGCGCAAGAGCGCTTCACGAATAGAGCGTGTTGCTTCGGCGCGATCCACAATGTACCCGTGGCGCATGCCTTTGGAGACGGCTGTTCCGGTTCCGATGATCTGCATCGGCGCCTCGGGATTTTCCGCGGGCGCCGCGATGACAACCTTCACATTGAAAGTTCCGATATCGATACCGGTGTAAAAAGTCCGCATTGCAAGGGAAGTATACCTCGCCAAGCCTTCATTTACAGCCTATTTTCGTGTGCAAAAGCACAAACCTTACGCCAGATTGAATCGCTTCAGGATTTTCTGCTCCATCGCCTCCATGTGATCGGAGTGATCGAGACCCTTGAGATGAAAGAGGCCGTGCACATACAGGAGTGCTGCGCGTTTCGTAAGACTGATACCGCCCTGCTTTGCCTCGCGCGACGCTTTCGGGATATTGAGAAAAATCTCGCCTTCGGTTGTGCTATATGGAAAGGAAAGAACGTTCGGGTAGTACGTCTTTTTTCGGTAGGTGGCATTCATGCGCTGTGCGAGCTTGTCGCCGCAGATCACGAGTGAAAGAGAATACGATTTTCCGAGCACCGCATTTGCCATGGCCTCAAACGGAATCCGCGGCACAGGGCCGCGGATTGTCGTTCTGATTTCGGTATTAGATGCCATTAGCGGGCGATCGGAGTGCTTTCTCCGAAGCGAGCCGGTGCAGTGTTCTGCTGCTGAGTCTGCTCTGCCTTTGCCTGGCTCTGGTTTGCGTCACGATTGAAGCCTCGGCGTGCCGGTGCTTCTGCCATCTTGCCTTCCTTGATGAGCTGCTTGAATTCTGCGCGGCGCTTGAGGAGTTTGAGAGCGCGCTTCTTCTGCACGGTCTTTGATGCATTGCGCGAGTAGTAGCGCGTCTTGCGGGCGTTCTTGATAAGACCGGTGCCCTGGACACGACGGCTGAACTTGCGGATGACCGCGAGCGGGGACTCATTGCCCACCTTTGTGACTTCTGCGTTGATTGACATGTGGGCAGAGATTACCAATAAAAGAGGGTTGTGTAAAGGTCGGATTTAGAGGCTCGGCGAGAGGCTCTTCCAGGTGCCCATACGGCGCCGTCGGAGGTAATTCGGGAGCTCGTCGACCGGTACGGCGTCCTGAGAATTGGTGGCCACTTCACGCACCAGGATGGTGTTTTCCATTGCCTCCTTGTACCCCATGATGAGGATGTACGGGACGGCCAGATCCTTGGCGCGCTGCATCTGCTCACCGATCTT
>CAZVMJ010000095.1:0-3645 GCA_964628005.1 uncultured Candidatus Saccharibacteria bacterium
TCGATGAGGTGCACATGCTCACTAAGGAAGCCTTTAATGCGCTCCTAAAGACGCTGGAAGAACCACCAGCGCACGTTATTTTTATTCTTGCTACCACTGAAGAAGAAAAACTACTCGATACCATTTTATCTCGATGTCAGGTATTTCGGTTTAATTCACCATCACGTGCAGTATTAAGTACACTGGCAGTTGATGTGGCTAAAAAAGAAGGCTTCACGCTTGCACGGCCTGCTGCCGATTTGGTGGCGCTGCTTGCCGAAGGGTCGTTTCGCGATTCTCTTTCCATCCTTCAGAAAGTGCTCGCTGTTTCAAAAGGGAAGACGATTGAGGTGGCCGATGTGGAAACGGTTTCCGGCGCGCCGCGCAGCGAGATTGTGCGCTCTATCTTGGGATCGATTGCACAGAAGGACGCGGCAGGGGCTATTGCCGCCATGCGCACTGCGGTGAAAGAAAATATGGATGCCCGCATGCTCGCGAAACTCGTTATTCATCGCTTGCGTGTAGCCTTGCTCATGCGCTACGCACCGGCGCTCGTTGAAGAACTTGCTGCGGAGCTTACCGAAACCGACCAGGCGTTCATCAAGGAAATTTCGCAATCGCCGACCATCAATTCCGATACGCTGAAAGCGTTTCTTAATGCGTATTCAACGATGGCATACGCTGCCGTGCCGCATTTGCCACTGGAACTTGCGATCATTGATATTTGTTCCGCGTAAGGCTGGTATTCTTACGGAATGGATCAGGCGCGCGAGCCGATACCGATTAAGACACTCATCACCACGGTGGTGTGTTTGGGGGTCAGTTTTGTATGTGTGAACTATTTGTTTTCGCTGTTGCGAGACGATATTTCTGCCTTCGATGTTTCGCGCACCGGAGAAATTCCGCTTGTGCAAAATGATGCGCAGGCAGTGGCGGCGCAATACCAGAAAATGATGCCGCTCATGCCGGACGATGGCTCGCTCGTCACATATGTGGAAGCGGTGGAGAGCTGCAATGCGGCCTACTACGGCTCGTGCATAAATGTGCGCTCCGGTCCGAGCACGGATGCGCCGGTGGTATTCAAAATGCGAAAGGGTACAGTGCTGCGCGTGGAGAAAACAGTGCGCGTACATAACCGCGACTGGTACAAAATTACCTTCGACGAATACGTGCGTTACCCGGAACGTTTGGGGCCCGAGCTCTATGTGGCCGTGAATGCGGTGCAGAATTTTACGCGCGAAGCGCCGCATGATGCTGATCCGCGCATGCACTATGACACGCTGAAGATGATCATTGTCGATATCTCGGATCAAAAAATGTACGCCTATGATGACGACGAGGTCTTTATGGAAGCGCATGTTTCCACCGGCCTCGACGATACACCGACAGAGCCCGGTACGTATCGCATATTTCGCAAAACGCCCAGCCGATACATGCAGGGGCCGATACCGGGTGGTACGACGGATGAATATGATCTGCCAGGCGTGCCATGGACGATGTATTTCACCGCAGAAGGCGCGGCCATTCATGGCGCGTACTGGCACAGCGATTTTGGGAACCAGCATTCGCACGGTTGTGTGAACCTTACGCCCGAAGAATCGCGCATTCTCTACGAATGGGCGCCGCTCGGCACTCCAGTGGTGGTGCAGGAGTAGGCGGTTCCGCTTTGTCGGGTGCTATGCTACAAATGTCCGGCACGATGTGCCGAAGGCATGGATTTTCCACAATCAACACGAGTCGGTCTTGCAGCGGCTGCAGGTCTCATGATCGTCATGCCGATTCTCTATGTGATGGATGAGCGGGATGCGCGCGCTGACCGTCCGCACACCTTTCAAGACGCGGTGGAGCAAGTGGCGGCTACGGCCGCGCCGGATAGTGCTGCAGAAGCGCCGGTGGTGGCACCTGCTCCCGAGCTTGCCGATTACTTTGAAGTGATGGAAGGCTGCACGCACGCTTTCGGTGGTGAATGTATCAATATTCGTTCGGGCCCGGGCGTGCAGTATCCGGTGGTGGGGCATTTGCGCACCGGCGTGGTGCTGCGCATCGGCGAAGCCGTGCAGGGCGAAGATCGCCTGTGGTATCGCATTACGTTTGATGAATGGGTGCGCTATCCGGAGCGCATGTCAAAGAAGCTGTATGTGGCTGCCGAGTTTGTAAACAAGTTCCAGCACAGCGGCCCCGAAATTTTGGAGGGTGCTGCTCCTACTACTACCAAGCGTATTCTCGTGGATCGATCTGATCAGAAGCTCTACGCGTACGACGGTGATGTGCTTTTTATGGAAGAACACATTTCAACGGGCAACGACGAAACACCGACGCCGCGCGGCAATTTCAAAATCTTTCATAAAACACCGAGCCGCTACATGCAGGGTCCGGTGCCGGGTATAAGCGATGACGAATACGATCTACCCGGCGTGCCGTGGACGATGTATTTCACGAAGCAGGGCGGCGCCATTCATGGTGCGTATTGGCACGATGCATTCGGCAATCAGCATTCGCACGGATGCGTGAACCTACCGCCTGATAAAGCAAAAATTTTGTACGAGTGGGCCGATCTTGGCACGCCGGTAACGGTGCGCGACTAACAGATTGCAAAGAGCGGCCGCCGGTGAACCCGGCGGCCGCTGTGATGTGCAATGAGGCTCGCGATACTCAGCGATGCGTCTCGGTCTGCATGATGTCGTGCGGATGCGATTCGCGCAGCCCGCTCGGCGTGATGCGAATGAACTCCGCACGTTCGTGCAGTTCCTGAATCGTTTTCGCGCCTGCGTATCCGAGACCGGATTTCACGCCGCCGCTCAACTCTTCAACCACGCGGCGAATGGGGCCGCGATAGCGCACCATGCCCTCGACGCCTTCCGGAACGAACTTCGCCTTATCCTGGCGATACCGTTCGCGCGATGCGGCAGATGCCGACATCGCACCGGCAGAACCCATGCCGCGGTAGTCTTTCACTTCCTGGCCGCCGATGATCTTCACGGCACCCGGCGATTCGTCGGTACCTGCAAGCAGGCTGCCGATCATCGCCATGTCCGCGCCTGCAGCGAGCACCTTCACGATGTCGCCGGAATTGCGGATGCCGCCGTCGCCGATAACCGGAACGTTGAACTTCTCGGCTGCGGCAACTGCTTCCATGATCGCCGTGATTTGCGGCACGCCGGCCCCGGCAACGATCCGCGTGGTGCAGATCGAACCGGGCCCGATGCCCACTTTCACGGCATCAGCTCCTGCTTCGCAGAGTGCGAGCGCTCCTTGATACGTGGCCACGTTGCCTGCGATCACGTCGGTGTTCTTGAAGAGCGTTTTGCATTCCTTGAGCATCGTGATCACGCCCATGCTGTGACCGTGTGCCGAATCGATAACCAGGATGCGGCATCCCTTGTCCACGAGCATTTCTGCGCGACTGAGCTCTTCCTTGCCGACGCCGATTGCAGCGCCAACCAGAAAGCGGCCTTCATCATCCACGTTGTGCCCGGCATTGCTCTCTTCAAACGCGATTTGCAGTTCGTCGAAGAGATACATGCCGTGCAGCTTGCGGCCGCTGTCGAGCAGCATGAGAACAGATTTGTTCTGTTCGTCGAGCATCGTGTAGAACTCGCTTGACGCCGTATAATTATAAAGTGAAACAAGATCGTCGAGCTTCACCATGATGTCGCCGAGCGCACG
>CAZVMJ010000096.1:0-3568 GCA_964628005.1 uncultured Candidatus Saccharibacteria bacterium
GCTGTTTACGCCGGGAAGTATGCTCAAGGTTCCCTTGGTGATGAGTGTATATGCAAAAGCACAACACGATCCATCGTTTCTTGAGAGAAAGCTTGTATATAACGGAGAGAATCTGAATGCGCTTGAGCACTTCCGTGCCCAAGCGATACAGAATGGTGTCGAGTACACAGTGCAAGACCTCATACATTACGTGCTTGCATACAGTGATAACAATGCAGCGGTTCTTTTGCTGGATCAGTTGTCTGAGCAGGAGCTGCACGATGCCTATGCGCGATTGGGGATCCGACTTCCGGAATACAACAGCGATTACCAAACATCGGTAAATGTATACGCCTCTTTTTTCAGAATTTTGTACAACGCAACGTACATTTCCAGCGACTTCTCTGAAAAGACGCTCAAGAGTTTGTCCGAGTCAACCTTTAAAGACGGGCTTGTGGCAGGCATCCCGTCGAATATACGGGTGGCACACAAGTTTGGTGAGCGAGATCTTGGAGACGGAAATGTGCAGCTTCACGACTGCGGTATCGTCTACACCGGAAAACAGCCATACCTGCTTTGTGTGATGATGCGCGGCGACCAGTACGCGCATCTGGCTACGGGGATTGCCTCTATTTCCCGCATGGCATACGAATACGCGGCAGCGCGCCCCGCGGTGCACGATTAGATCAATCCGCGCGAGGGGTTTGTGTAAACGATTCGAAGACTGTCCCAGAAATTGTGGCGATAATCTGATTGAGCAATCGCTGATCTCGACCATCCGTCATAATGCAGAACAAATAGGGATGATTGGGTGCGTATACAATGCCGCAGTCGTGCAGCTTGTACGACACCACAGACCCCTCCTTCTCAACGCGCGATCCGAATTTGTGTGAGATTTTTACGCTCTCCGGTATCGTTGTGCGGGATCCGCCCGCAAATGATGTCTTACTCAAAATATCGAGTGCTTTCTGAGAATACTCGGGCGTGAGGTATGAGCTCTGGTAGAGAATACGAAAAATATTTGCGTAGGAGCGCGCGGTAACGAGCTCATCATTCATTCCCTCGTTCTTTCCAAGCGTAATGCCTAGATCTGAATACACCTCGGATAAATACTCGGTTGAGAGGCGTTGGGTCAGCATCGTAAATGCCTCATTATCGGAATTTTGTATCATGCGCACAACAAGATCTTCCACGGTGTAGCTCTTTCCGGGCTGCATGCGAAGTGAAGCATCAACAAGATCGCTTTGGACAGGGAACGATGCGGGGTCAAAGACAATTTCCTGTGAAAGAAGTCCCGGTTGAATCTCTGCGTATTTAAAGATTGCTACCATTATCGGCACTTTAAAAAGACTCGCGGGAGCGTACTGCTCCTTCTCGTTCACACCGAGCCATTGCAGGGTAGAAAGATCTCGAATCCATATCGACACACGGGCGGCGTCTCCGGTCGATTCGTACCGCTTCACACTCTCTGAGAGCGTGGTTTGGAGATCGCGCAAAATGGCTGAGCTTTCCGAATACTCGTCACAACTGAAACTAGGGTCAATCAACGGGTACCGATCTGTACAGCTGCGATCAGCACGAGGAAACGATGCTGAGTCCGTAAAGAGAAAATAGCCCGTCGTGAGGCTTAGAACCGCTATGGTGCTATACAGCACGTAGGGCTTCATAATAAATGCCATTATATGCCAAATACCGCCTTCTAGGGCCTTTTTTGGCTATACAGTGGCCCGAACTCCCGATGGTAGGCCTGGGCATCAAAAAGCACTGAGGAGAGGGAGGGATGGGGGCTGAGCAGGCTAAAAGCTTCCGACCCTAAAAGGCGACGCTCAGGCCGTTGGATACCCAGGTGATCCGGGAGGCTGGAATAGCCGTAGGATCGTAGTGCTGCTTCTGCCTTGCCTAAGTCTCCTCTGCCGGATTTCCACTCGGAGTCTTCAAGCTCAATAGGGTTCATGTGCACGTAATGGATCGCGTGCTTGAAGTATCGATCCGAAAAAAGATGTTTCGATTTATAGGTGCCTGCAAACAGTGCGCCGGTGCGATTGTGCTGTGTATTGAAATACATTGTGTAGCCCGTAAACAGACGTTGCATAAACAATGCAATACCGCCTGCACGAATTTCTTTCATGACGAAATGTACATGATTCGGCATAAGACAATATGCGCCGATATCAACGAGGGGAGATCCCATGTCAATCTTTTCATCCGCACAGAGTGATGCGAGCGATGTGTAGCGATGAGCGTTTGAAGAACGTATTGCTCGAGTGCTGTTTGAGAGCAGCATGAGGATCAGAAAGCGCTCGCTGTCGCGCTTACTCGAAAATACTCGACGACGGTCCACGCCGCGGTTGTAGCAGTGGTACCACTCTCCCTCGGCCATAGGAACGCGTCTCGCCATTAAAAAATCGTACCATCCGAGCAAGGTTAAACCTTGCTCATTTTGGGGACAGAAATAGGAGGGTGAAATGAGGTCCGGGCGGGGGTATCGGGTATACGGGTAGTGAATAGGCTCAAGCCCTCCGGTGAGTGAATGCGCGTATGTCGTTTGACATCATCCTAAAAACGATGTCGATCTGAAATTTGTCTTAAAGGAGGGATGAGCGGCAAATCGATGCGTCTTGCGCACCTGGCTACTCAGTAGCGACATGAATCCGCGGCGGTACCATGATAATGCTCAAACAGCAGTAGATAACGCACTGTGTTACAGATGCATGCTGAACGCGTGACGCGGTGAATATACAAATCTCGTGATAGCGAGCAACGTGATTATGCGAAATATCAGCGGAGAATCTTCCGAGCTCGGGTAAAACTCGGCGTGCTCCGGTGGGGGGACGCGGCTACCAGTGTTTAAACAGTTCCAATAGAGGTTCGGACGGTCCTGTCCCTCGATCGGTTCGTAGTGGTGCGCGTCGCTTTTGATCTCTGGGGTGGAGAGGTTTGTTAGAGACATGCTCGAGCCTGATTTCGAGGTGGCGTGCGTGATTTCCACAGTTGATTGGATGATTCGCATTGCGTGAGGTTTGTCTGCGTACAATTTCTGTATCAAATGATTGTTCGTCCTGACGACCTGTCGCTTAAATTCTAGTCATTATGGATATCAAGTCGCGAATGAAATCCGGGGCAGATTATGTGACTTCTGTGGCGGCTGCGACCGCTTTTGGTGTCACCAATGACTATGTTGCGCGACTTTGCCGCCAGGGAAAGATTGAGGGCGTGCTTGATGGTCGTGTCTGGATGGTGGAAATTCGCTCCCTTGAATATTTCTTTGGGCGTGCCTTTGAAGCAGGTGAGCTGCAGAGGGCGAAGCGAATTTTCACGACAACACCGAACGCGGAACTTCCTGAGGTTATGCCGGGTCAGCTTGCATGGCATCCCGCTGTTATGACGGTATGTCCGCCGGCAGGTCAGATGCATAGGCGAGCTCGCGCTGCCCGCATGGTGCGCCGTGTAATGCCTCTGGCACGCGGTGCGGTTCTCTCGATGTTGTTGTTCTTAAGTGGGGTGCTTGCAGCTGGAACATTCCATGATTTTGGCTCTATATCTAGTGATTTCGGATCAAAGCAGCTTGCGGCATCGGCTTCTGCGCGAG
>CAZVMJ010000097.1:0-3564 GCA_964628005.1 uncultured Candidatus Saccharibacteria bacterium
ACGGTTAACAGGTCGATGGTCTTCTGAATTACCGGAAAACGGCAATTCCTCCAATTTATTGAGGTTTACAGCCATTTCTTCAGTCCGACCCTGCGCCATCGTACACCACGGCTCTTCAGCGCTCGAACGTACGGCATAGCGGGAATACCGCACCAACCGTTCACCACATGGGCGAATACAGCCGGCAACATTGCGTATTTTGGCTAAAAATAAGGATTCTTTGGCGGCTTCGCCGAAGCGGACATATCGGAGGTCACGGGTCGCCCAGATGGCGGTCTCCGTCATCTCGCTCATGCTCATTGTGGGAACCCTGCTTCCCTCGGTTGCAAAAGCATCCATTTTGGATGTTTTTCGGGCTTCAATTCGTGGCAACATAGCCGAGGCTGACACCATAACCGGCACCGGAAACCTCCAGACCATTCCACTCCCAAAGGCGGCGCTGAATGCTACCGCGGCTTCAGAGCGCGGAGGTGCTGACATCACTATTATTGATGATTCAGCCCTCGTAGCCGATGAGGGCCCGTCGGGTTCCCTTTCAAAGCCGGTCAATCAGACCATTAGCACGTATGTGGTGCGCGAGGGCGACACGCTTTCTGAAATTGCAGAACTGTTTGAGGTTACCCCCGACACGATTCGATGGGCAAACGACCTTCCAAAGGGTACACCACTGAAGGTTGGTCAGATGCTCACAATTCTCCCGGTTACGGGTATCAAATACACGGTAAAGAAGGGCGATACGCTTGCTTCAATCGCAAAGCGCTTCGAAGGCGATCTTATTGAAATTGCGAGCTATAACGGTGTTGACGATGCGACGCTCGCGGTAGGTTCTCAAATCATCATTCCAAACGGTGAAATCCAGGCCCCTCCGACACCTGCCCCTGCTCCGGTTAAGACCAGCGCGATCGCAAAGGCTGTAAAACAGGTTACAAAGGCGCTGGGCTACTTCTCTGCCCCGCTTTCAAACTACATCAAGACGCAAGGTGTTCACGGATACAACGGTGTTGACCTTGCGGCTCCGGTCGGCACGCCGATCCTTGCGGCGGCAGACGGAACCGTCATTGTTGCAAAGTCAGGCGGATACAATGGTGGGTACGGAAGCTACGTTGTTATTCAACACGACAACGGTTCGCAAACGCTCTACGCACACGCCTCTTCGGTGAGTGTATCGGTGGGCGAGCGTGTAGCGCGCGGCGAAGCCATCGGTGGTGTTGGTAACACAGGCCGATCTACCGGCGCACATCTTCACTTTGAGATTCGTAACGGCGGTGTGAATCCGTTCTAGAAACGGATGAATTGTGCGGTCGTCAAAGCGTTCTGGAGATCGGAACGCTTTTTCGCCTCCGCCTCGTTCTCCTGTGCGTCACTGGTGCAAGTGGATTGGCTTGGCTCAAACACAATATAGAAATCAGTAAATTCCTTAGCGCGTGGCGGGGTGTCGCCGGTGTACTGGGTTGCCGCAGCGATTGTTTCGGAGGTGTAGCCAGCTGCTTTGAGCGCATCCGGCTTTTTCGCCACGGAGAATATTGCCCCGAGCTCACAGGATTCACTGATCATCATGCGCAAAACGGCACCACGTTCCCTGCTGGTCCGCGGCTCGTAGGTGAGGTCTGAGATGCTCGCCGGAACATCGATCTGAACACCGAGCTCCATAAGGCGCACTGTTTTGGCCTGCCCCGTAACAGGGGTGTCGCGGGTAACGACGAGCGCGAGTGCTCCGAGGAGTGTCGCGGCAACAATAACGGTAAGAATGCGTGAATTCATGGAAATCGATCGATTGTTTGATAGCGCGAGCGATTATTGCATGTTTGGTGCGAGAGTCACAATCGGCTGGTTATTGAGATAGAGCTGGACACTCTGGACGGACGGGAACTGGAGCGCGGTCCGCTTAATTTGTATGTCGGTGCGAGGATTGTCACACACTCCGGCAAGGCCCGACAGCGACCCGGTCAAGTATATGTTCGCCGTACCGCCGACAATGGTGGCGTTTTGAAATTGGAGCGTCGCATTGGTGCGGGCGATGTAGTTGAACCACCCTTGTACCGACGTGGTTCCAATGCCAAAGAGGGCTTGCATGGCAGCGGTAAGCGGGGTGTTGGTGGGCGGGATTACCTGATTCACCATCACTACTTTGTCGCAGCCTTCGCTCGGACCGTTTGAAATGCCGTCGGTATCGAGCATAGCGAGCAGGACAGTGGAGGTGGCGTTTTGCGGAAGCGCGGGCGTCGTGCTTGGTGTTTCGGTGGGTGTAATGACTGCCAAATCGACCTCTCCGGTGTTCTGCATCCACATAACAACGACGAACATAAGTCCGATTAAGGCGACAAGTGCGGTAACCAAGAGGTGGCGTGTATTCATGGATATGACTCTACCTACGTTTTATGAACTTACAAGGAACCAATTTCTATACCCTACTGACGAAGTGTGGGGGTAGTCATTACCGACCCGGCAGGCGTTTGTACAGTGCCTTGAAAATGGTGCGCTGAAAATCCGCGAGCGTCGCGTTCTCAATAATGCACCCTTTACCAGAGTTCAAATCAAGAAATGCAATACGATTTCCATAGATAAGTTGAATGGCATTCTGTCGGAACGACTCTTGTTCCCCGCCGAGGAACTTTACGAAGCGCTCCAGTCGGGGGCGCTTACGAGTACCCGATTCCGGATTTGAAATGACGAGGCGCTCAAGGCGCTTCGCGTCGCGTTTTGCGCGGTACCCGGACGGCAATTGTGCGTTCACAGCATCAAGGTCCCGCTCTGATGTATAGCGGTAAAACGTATCACCTCGCTTCGAATGTTCGAGGACATCGGTGAACACCGTGGCAACCGCCTGGTCTCCCTCCACATACCGAACGGTTCCAAAGCTGTGTGACAGTGGTCGATCTGCATGCATCCGTGTAACTTTTTTGCTGGCGTCAGCAAAGGACTGCGTGATAACACTGCGCGGCGCGGCGCTTATGTATGAACGACCACCGAACGTTGTTCGTGAAATGAATCCTTGTTTTTCAAGTGCTTCCACGGCGCGGTAGACCGCAGGCCGATGCACATGAATGGATTTGGCAATACGCGCGAGGACAGCCGGCCCGTTTTTTTCCAACGACTCATAGACTGAATCAGCGTGTCGCGGAAGTCCGAGACGATCAAAAATGTCACGGAGATTCATTCCACAAGTGTACAATAAATGATTCATTAATGCGATTACGTCTGACAAACGCTTGTCCGGCGAATACTGTGCACGTGGGTTCTTTGAAATGGAGATTGTCATGGACCTTCGTGCCTATATCGCCTCGCATGAAAACTTTCCGAAACTGGGTGTGGTGTTTCGCGACATTGCGCCACTGCTCGCGTCCCCTACTGCGCTGCAATACGTCGTTGATGCATTCGCGAATCGGTATCGTATGCGCGTGGATTCAATTGCGGCATTGGATGCGCGCGGATTTCTCTTCGGTGCGCCGCTCGCACTTTCGCTCGGTGTTCCGCTGCGAATGGTTCGTAAGCGGGGCAAGTTGCCGGGTGCGGTGCATCAAGTGTCGTATGCGCTCGAGTATGGCGAAGACTGCATTGAACTGC
>CAZVMJ010000098.1:0-3214 GCA_964628005.1 uncultured Candidatus Saccharibacteria bacterium
GCAATCATGTCGCTCACCGGCGTTGTTGTAGCTTGTGCATTGCATGGGCCATTCTTGTCGCCATGATTGATGTGCGCATAGTAGGCCGACAAGCCGATTGTGAGCGTCTCGCCCTTGTGGCATACAGTGACTTTTTGCTCATTGTTTCCGCTACCGCTATTGGAACCCGGGCCACGGTTATCATCGCGACCGCGGCGATCATCGCGGTCGTCATTTGATCCGCGTCGAGAATCATCATCGGAACGCGTCGCGGTGCTGGTGCCCATCTTCGCAAAGATCTCATTGAGCTTCTTCAGCGTCTTCGGGCCCACATTGCCAGCCTGCTCAATACCGTGCTTCTTCTGGAAGCGCTTCACCGCTTCTGCAGTCTGCTTGCCATAAAAACCGGTAACTGATCCGCCTGGAAAGAGCGTCGGGTCGAGCATAAGCATCTGCTGCAGAATCTTCACCTGTTCACCGCGGCTTCCCTGCTTCATCGTGGCGACGAGTTGCGCCATGATGGCGTCGCGCTGCGTCTGGAGCGACTGCATCTGCTGCTGAAGCGCCTTAAGCTGATCAATGTGCGTCTGCGCGGATGAGCTCGCTGTGGAGCTTGCCGTCTGCGCAAATGCGGCAACCGGAGCGAGCATACCGGCGATCAGGATCGCGGCGCCCGCTTTTTGAAATGCATGCATAGGTTCAAACAAAAAATCTATTTTGTAATCGTACGATACGCGTTTAAGACGCGCCGCGGCGAACCGCCTTACCGTTCAATGAGTATACCAATACAGGAACACCGCACGGTCAAACCCCCGCCGGAGGCGGGGGTTTGCGCAGATCGAGAACTAGTTTAGTTCGTAGATCTTTACGGTCAGCGTACCCTGGTTGTCGGAGAACCAGCCTGTGTTTTGGGTATTCGTACCGACGTCACCGTCGAAAATACGAAAGTTTGCGACAGCACCAGTGCCGGCGATCATAGCCGAATATGTGTGTGTCGGAGAGTATACACCCCAGTTCTGGAAAGCATTATTGATTTGCATTTCCAACAGATCGTCTGGGTAGCCCCCATCCGGCGCAGCAAGCGATGTCGCCCAGCCGTCCATCGTTGTAAACGATGCATCAACGGTTTCGCCTGGGCGATTGGTCCAGGTGCCCGATACTTCAATCTTGTAGCTCTTGCCGGCTGCGAGCACGACTAATGAATTCATGCCGGCCATATTGGCTGAATCCACCTGTACCGTGTCAACGAGCGTAGAGGTCGGCGCGTCTGAGCAGTGACCCGGGCCGATGAGTCCTTCGTTGTACTGCCCGAGGATTGAGGCCCATGTCTTCGCGTTTGAATCATCCTTACCCTTGACGACGGTTGCCGGATTCTTGCCCGGGAACCATGCCTCGGCACCGGCAAGAGCCGCCGCCACAGACGACGGTACTGCCGCCCCGTTGTTCTTGTTCAACTTTGCCGCCATGTACTGATGCGCAAGCTGGTAGTACACATTGCCCCCCTTCGGTGGTGTCTGGAAGATTTGAAGCCAGGTCATTCCTGATGTGAAAAACATCGCATTTGGGCCGCCAACGCTCGTCCAGGTGGGATTGAAGTGCTTCACTGCGTGATTCTTCCAGTAACCCTGCGTCAGAGTGCATCCCTGCGGACAATCCACGGTTGCCGTCACCACTGCTGAATCGCTACCTGTCGAAGATGTGTCGTTTGTGATGAACGATGCGGTGTTATTGATCGTATTTGCCCCGCACACAAGATCGACATCAGACTCAACGGGCACGCCGAGCGTCAATGAGTAATTAAATGAAGCCGGCACACCCGCGTTCACTACGCCGAGCGCGCCCTTCAGTGTGTCAGTAACAGTGATGCTTTCATCTACCGAAGTGATCGCCGCTGAAGAAAAATCTACATTTGCCATCGCGCTCCCATTGAGAACCGATTCACTTGCGGTAACGGTTGCGGTATTTGTCTGCGATGCACCTGATGCGACCGGTGTCGCATAGGTACAATTCAACGTAGCGCCCGGCGCGATGGTATTGCTCGGACACGCAACAGAGACGACGCCCGTCAAAGACATACTATCCATAACAGCGACCGTAATGACGGGATTTCCAACCGGATTCATCACTGAAATATTCCCGGACACTGCCCAATTGCTGTCAGTCGGCGTTGATGTGAGACCAACCGTGTAGTTCACCGACATTACCTGAGTCTTCGCGAGCAGCAGCGCGCTTTGATCTGCACTCTTGTCGATTGTCCACGCCCAGGTCCGTGTAAACGAAGTGTTCGCCGTCTTTGAAATTATGAGCGGTGACACGATGCAAACGACATAGTTTGATCCGCCGGCACTCACGTTGTCCTGACCATTAATGCTCTGGTGATACACCGTCGCCGTTATTTGATAGGAACCCGGTGTGGCGTACATGTGAGTCCCGCTAAACGGAAGCGTTGCAACTCCCTGACCCGTCCCAAAGGCACCCGCACCAAGTACGGTGCTCGACTGTCCGTCTCCCCAATTAATATCCACTTTGTATTGCTGGAGCTGGCCCGGAGGTGCATCTGCCGTGGCCATACCACTCACCGTTATTTGCGAATTTGCGAGTTGACAGCTCGACGGCGGGATACTGGTAAGCGAGATAGCGGAGTCGGCAAAAGCCGCACTCACACCAACCGTTAGAGAGACAAGCGCCGCGGCAAGAAGCGCGAGCACCGCCTTAGGAAACGAGATCGTTTGCATGCGTGTAAGGATGAACTGAATAAGGTAGCGCGACGACTTCGCACTAAACCTCCAAAGTATGAAGCACTAATCATGAGTTTTCCAGGAGGATCTTTGGGATAACGTGCCAGGACACAACTTCGTCTACTGAGCAACTCAAAACAAAAGAACCCCGTGAGGGGTTCTTTTTGTTTGTGAGTCCAACTTTAGAGAACAGTTCCGCAAATTGCGTACGCTGTAACTGACCAATTTGCTGTGGTAGGACCCTGATTGGCGGAATTCTCAACCGCAGTAACTGTCCACACGTTATCTGCAGATGGATAACTCCCCGCGATAATTACATGGCCATCGTTCAAGCTGATTGAACCACCACCACCTAGAAGTTTCTTACCTGTCGGACAGGTAGCAGTAACAGATTTGTCGGAGCTGTTATTCGCCGAGGTTGCTGTAACGCGCTCCCATCCACTTACACCCGCAGCGCCAGTAGCACCAGTTGCACCCGTCGGGCCTGTCGGACCCTG
>CAZVMJ010000098.1:3224-3546 GCA_964628005.1 uncultured Candidatus Saccharibacteria bacterium
GTAGCTCCTACAGGAGCCTCAGCACCCTGTGCGCCCGTAGGACCATATGCACCTGTTGCTCCCTTCTGACCCTGCGGACCAACCGGGCCAATAGGACCAGTCGCACCCGTTGCACCCTGAGGACCAACCGGGCCAGTTTCACCTATGTCGCCCTTATCACCCTTGTCTCCCTTCGGACCAATGAGTGATGCGAGCCACGCAGTGACATCGCCCGGGAAACCGTTTGATACGGCTACCTCAAATGCGCTCTTTCCAGTTTCGCCGGTGTCACCCTTCAAGCCCTGAAGACCCTGGGGACCAACGTCACCCTGATCACCTTTCG
>CAZVMJ010000099.1:0-3546 GCA_964628005.1 uncultured Candidatus Saccharibacteria bacterium
ACCGAAAGAAAACCGCCTGCAGCAAGCGCCGTGAGTGCCGTAAGTATGCTTTCCGATGACGAAAGAACGAGAGCGAGCGCTACTCCGACAAGTACCGTGGAGGATGAAATAAAGTTGTAAAACAACGCGTTGCGGTTGCTGTAGCCGGCGTGCTTCAGTACAAAGAATTCTGAGATTTCCTGAACACACTCGTGCAGCATGATGCCGACAGTGGCGCCGACACCAATGCGCCAATCGGCCATGAATGCGGAGACGATCAGAAATCCGTCGGTGATGTTGTGAATGGAGTCTGATATCAGCACGCGACGACCATCGACGTCTGTATGCGTGTGATCAGTTTCGCCGTGGTGGTGGTGCGAATCGGGAATAATTCGATGAATAAGTTCTAGTGCGATCATTCCTGCAACCACACAGGCGGCAACCAATGCTGTTTTGTCAGATTCAGTGAAAGCTTCTTCAATCAGATGATATGCAAGCACTGAAAGAACGCCGGCGGAGAACGTGGCGAGATAATGCAGTCGCGCATTGATCCACGCGCTCATACGCTGCGATGTAAAGAGAATGCCTGAGAGCGAGACGAGCATGACCGCGATTCCCGCGGCAAACGAGATAAGAACCTCCATAAGTTAGACGCAGCTTTTGCAGGTACCAAATAATTCAAACGAGTGATCGGTGACAGACGAGAAGCGTTTGCTGCCGCGCAGTGCAGCCTGTGCGACTGAATCGATACCGCAGCCTTCAAAATCTTCCGTGACACCACACGAGGTACGCACGATGTGATGATGGTCGTGCTCGTCGTAGAGTTCGTACAATACGCGACCCTGATGGAGATCTACCGAGCGTGCAAGGGAAGCCGTCTTAAAGGATTCGAGTGTGCGGTATGCGGTGACGCGATCCACGTTCCCGGCGCGCGCGACAATGGCATCCACCGACTGCGGCGCGTGCGACGCGGCGAGGGCCTTCAAAATGGCGATTCTCTGGCGCGTAGCGCGAAACCCGGCCGAGCGCAGTATTTCGGGGAGCGCAGCGTCTTTCATGAGTACAGTATAGCAAGATGCAACCAGATTGCAATTACTTGACGGCGAGCGTTGCAGGATATACAGTCACGCACATGCAAATTAGTTGCATATAAATCACATGAAAATTGCATTCCTCGGAAAGGGTGGCAGCGGCAAATCCACGGTATCCACGTGTGCGGTGCAGAGTCTTCGCGAGGCGGGCATTCCTGTCTTGGCAATTGATGCTGATCACAACATGGATCTGTCGTTTAATCTCGGGGTGCGAGAACCGCGTGCGTTGGGCGCTGATCCAGCGGCAATAAAACGATTTATCGGCGTTGAGCCTACCGATACATTCGCGAATGCGCGAATGCGCGGAATGGAGCGCGGAGTTCAATTCAGCATCATGCCTCCGGATCGATTTACGCAGTCTGTCGCCGAGGTGGTGGAGCCTGATTTGTGGCTCATAGCGGCAGGTCCGCACACTGATGCGGTGCGCTCCGGCGATAACTGCTCGCATTCTCTCGCCGCGCCACTGAAGGTGTACGTACCGCTCTTCGATGCTTCAAGCGCTGCGCTTGTTATTGATGAACGCGCCGGCACTGACCCTGTTGCGACCGGAATTCTTCCCGGAATCGATCATGCATTCATCGTTGCGGAGCCTACGGTGCATGCCACACGTGTGGCGAGACAGATTGCTGACGAACTGTCCCGTGCCGAGATTCCATATTCGTTTATTGCAAACAAGGATGCCGCTGATGCAGACTGGACGGATTTGCCGGTTCCACCCGTGCTTCGTATACCGTTTCAACGCGATCCGATGGTGCCGAATTTTGTCGACGTGATTCGTAGTGCTGTTGCTCGAGTGTAGACGGCATGCGGCGGGAGATATATAGCCCGCCGCATGCTGCTCGCAATCGCGACAGCATGTGCAACAGATCTTTGAGGAGAATACGATGTCCTTTCCGAGCGCAGTCGAGCAGATCAATGCTGGCGCCACACCGGTGGCGGCGCTGCTGTATGCCATGCAGCACGATACGTCTATCGGCTACAAGGCGCTGGTGTCGGCGGTCGCATCCGTTTCGGGTGAAGTGTGTCCGTGCTGTGTTGTTCGTGAGGCGCTGCCCGCCGAGCACCACAACGACGTGCTTCGCGCGGAACGCCGCGGCGACGGTATCGTCATCGACTTCAATCCCGATTCGAAGGTGGGCAAGCAGATTGCCCGCCTGATGGGGACTGATGCGGCGCGCCCGCTGCTCAGCGAGCACCTCGGTACGCATTTCGGCTTCGCGAACTGCTGCAAGGTGCTCATATCGCACACGCCCGCCGACGTGCGGTTCACGGTGCAGGAGCAGATCGAGTGGCAGCATTCAATCGACTGCTAACCGAACGCCTCATCAGAGGTGTGTATCTGAGGCCCGGCTGTTTTGCCGGGCCTCTCGTTTTTATCACCACAGCCCACGTGTTATATGTCATATTTAATCTCTATGATTCGCATACTGGGTTTTGTATTTTTTGGGTGTATAGCGCTTATGCCGCAGGTGGGCATTGCGCAGTCGGTCGTGCGTGACGACGTTGAGATCATGAAGGCGCGCGTTGTTGAAGTACTGAACGAGGAGCGCGGGTTTGTGGAGGGAACCAACGTGCCAAGCGTCAATCAGAATATCCGCGTTGAGATTCTCTCGGGGCCGCGCGCAGGTGAAATGGTAGATGTGCAGAATGACTACCTTTCACTTGAGCACGGTGAGAAATTTTATCTTGCGCACGTGAAGAGTGTGGTGGACGGATCTGAATACTATGCAGTGAGTGATCGCGACCGGCTTCCCGCACTCGCTCTTTTGACCGGTCTCTTTATTGCGGTGGTGTGTGTGTTTGGCGGATGGCAGGGAATACGAGGGCTCCTCGCACTCTTTGGCAGTTTTTTCTTCATCGCATTTCTTCTCCTGCCCGGATTGCTTGCAGGATATCCGCCAATTCTGGTATCCGTCGGTGTGGCGTCTGTGATTATTGTCGCCGCGTCGTATGTGACCCACGGCTTTAACCGCATGACCACCGTAGCGGTTATCGGCATGATCACGACCATCGGTATAACAGGACTCATTGCGTATTTCGCGATTCCGTTCACGCAGCTTTCCGGTTACACAAGCGAAGACGCGATGTATCTGGATCTCAATACAAACGGCGGTATCAACCTCGCTGGCTTGCTAATAGGCAGCATCATCATCGGTTTGCTTGGTGTGCTCTATGACGCGGCGATTGGTCAGTCCGTTGCCGTTGAGGAGCTTTCTGCGGCTGGGCCGGATCTCTCGAAAAGCGAGGTATACAGGCGAGCAATCCGTATGGGTCGCGAGCATATTGGCGCGCTGGTGAATACGTTGGCAATTGCATACGCTGGTGCCTCGCTACCGCTCCTTTTGTTGTTCTATGGTTTTTCCGGCTCCGGTGTGCTCATGAATATCAATCGCGAACTGTTTGCCACCGAGATAGTGCGCACAGTGGTTGGCTCCATTGGTGTGATTCTTGCGGTGCCGATAACGACGCTGATTGC
>CAZVMJ010000100.1:0-3539 GCA_964628005.1 uncultured Candidatus Saccharibacteria bacterium
GCGCCATCTTGCGCCACGCGGTAGAACACGCTATCGAACACGAACTCCCGGAGCTCCTCGCCGATGAAAAGCTTCCGATAGTAGAGGCGCCGCGCGTTACCACAGACACCCCGTCACTCGATAAGCCTGTTATCTTTACCGCACGTGCCGCCCTCGCACCCGAAATAAAGCTCGCTGATTACAAGAAAATCTCAGAGAAGCACCGTGCAGTGAATGAGGACACCTCGGTATCCGATGAAGAGCACACACAGGCTCTTACACACCTCCGCCGCGAACGCCTTCGCATCGACAAGATCGAAACCGGTACCGAGCCGCAAAAAGCTGCCGAAGAAGCGAAGGCCATGACCGACGCTGACCTTCCGGAGCTCGATGACACGTTCGTGCAGTCTCTTGGTTACGAAAACCTCGCTGCATTTAGCGATGCTCTTCGAAATAACATTCGCACAGAAAAAGAGATGAAGGCGAGCGAAAAGCGCCGCGCCGGCATACTCGACGATATGGTGAAGGACTCTACGATCTCCTACCCTGTCTCGTTGAAGGAATTTGAACTCGATGAAATGGAAGCGCGTCTTAAGGACGACTTGGCACGCATCGGTCAGACAATCGAGTCATATCTTGCAGAAACCAAGAAAACACGCGAAGAATTGTTTGCGAGCTGGGCCGATGCCGCTGATAAGCGCGCAAAGGTGCGCCTGATTTTGGCTGAGATCGCGCGCCAGGAAAAGCTTGAACCAAACCATGAGGCGCTCGAACATGAGCTTGAGCACGCCCGCGCCCACTATCCGAAGGCGGATCCTGAGAACCTCCGCGCCCACATCTCTCACGCAATGCGTAATGAGATGACGCTCCGATTCCTCGAAGGAAATACGGAGCCGGTCGGACACACCGCTCACGACCACGAATAGCAAAGAGGCGCCGAATGGCGCCTCTTTCTTTTCTTCTCCGTTGCGTTACGAGTGCGCAACAATCCGTCCGGACGAGGTCAGCTCGATACCGAGGAACACATCCCACGCACAATCACGAAATCTCGCCTGATGCCCGGAAAGCCGAACAAGACGGCAGTACCCTGCGTCAACGGCCGCTATCAGCGTGCGGGTATCGTACTCCCACTGCCTTACACGACCCGTTTCAACAGTATGCGCAATTGATCGCAAGAGCCGAAGCATGTCGTCTGCTACAAAACGCACCATCTCTCATCTCCTTCGAGAACGCCATGGCGAGTATGGCAAAGCACAAAGTATCGTCAAGAAATTTGCACGCGATAAATCGTTTCTGATACACTCCCCGTTATATGAATACACCCCGCGCACAGTTAGTACCGATGGTTGTCGAAAAGACTTCGATGGGCGAACGCGCCTACGATATTTATTCACGCCTCCTCAAGGAGCGTATTGTGTTCCTCGGTGGCCCGATCGATACCGATGTAGCGAATCTGGTAATTGCCCAGCTTCTGTTCCTCGCATCAGAAGACCCAAAGAAAGACATCTCGTTCTACATCAATTCCCCGGGCGGCATGGTAACCGCCGGCCTCGCCATTCTCGACACAATGAATCACATTCAGCCACAAGTCTCGACGGTGTGTGTGGGTATGGCTGCGTCCATGGGTGCCGTGCTGCTCTCTGCGGGTGAAAAGGGTAAGCGATTCGCACTCCCAAATGCTGAAGTCATGATTCACCAGCCGTCCGGCGGCGCTGAAGGCATGGCCTCTGACATAGAAATCACCGCCAAGCAGATCCTCAAGATGCGCGAGCAACTCAACAAGATTCTCGCTAAAAACACCGGCCAGAAGCTCGAAAAGATCGAACGCGATGTCGACCGTGACTTCTTCATGGGCGCAAAAGAGGCAGTGGAATACGGCATAATCGACAAGGTACTCAACTAATTGTCGCGTTTCATGAACCCGCAGCCTGCGCTGCGGGTTTTTGTATTCCCTCGTATGAAGAGCGGTGCTATAGTGGATTCACACCTTAGTATTTATGTTTCAACTTTCACTCGCGCATTCAGGCATGGCAGCAGATCTAGCAAAAAAGGTAGCAAATAAGCCATTTTCTAGACTTACCACGTAAGGATGCGCGTCTGATCAGACGCGTATGTCATTAAAAGTCATTCTTGCCCTTCTCGCCGCAGCCGGCGCTATTGGCATTGGTTTCGGATACTTCCTCCGATACATCATCAGTCTTGGAAAGAAAGGCTCTATGGAGCTGCAAATCCGACAGATGATGCTCGATGCTGAAGAGAAGGCAAAAAATATTATCAACGAGGCCGAAAATAAGGCCGACGAGAAAATCGCCCAGCTCACCGGTGAGTACAAAGAGCGCGAGCGCGATCTCAAGCAGCTGGAGGAGCGCCTTGTCCGAAAGGAGGAGCTGCTCGATAACCGTCAGGTAAACCTCGATAACGAGCAGGAGTCAATCAGTCGCAAGCAGGAGGATGTTGCCAAGGCTCGCGAAGAAGCGGAATCTCTGATCCGCGAACAACAGCAAAAACTTGAGCAGGTTGCCGGGCTCACGGCGGAGCAGGCAAAAAAGGACTTACTGGCGTCTATTGAAAAACAGTACGAACGTGACATCGAAGGCCGCATGCGCAAGCTTGAGATCTCAGGTGATGAAAAGATTGAACGGCGCGCAAAGGAAATCCTCACAACCGCCGTGCACCGACTCGGCAATTCTGTCGTCTCAGACGTGCTCGCCACAACCGTCTCGCTCCCGAACGACGAAATTAAGGGCAAGATCATCGGCAAAGAAGGTCGCAATATCCGGACCTTCGAGCGCGCAACGGGCGTAGACGTCATTATTGACGACACCCCCGGCACCCTTACCCTATCATCGTACGATCCAATTCGTCGCCAGATTGCACGTATCGCGCTTGAAAACCTCATCCTCGATGGTCGCATTCAGCCGGCAAAGATTGAAGAAGCAGTGCAAAAGGCAGAGCAGGAAATCACCAACATCATAAAGAAGAAGGGTGCGGAGGCTGCATACGAAGCAAAGGTTCCGAATATTGATCCGAAGCTGCTCATGATCCTCGGGCGACTCTACTTCCGCACGAGCTACGGACAGAATGTACTTGATCACTCCGTCGAGATGGCGCACCTCGCTGCTATGCTCGCAGAAGAACTCGGTGCAGATCCGGCAATTGCACGCGCAGGCGCACTATTCCACGACATCGGCAAAGCGGTTGACCACGAAGTCCCGGGAACACATGTGGAGATTGGCCGTCGCATTCTTATGAAGTTTGGCGTGGATGAACTAGTCATCAAAGCCATGCAGGCACACCACGAGGAGTACCCGTATGAGACTCCGGAGAGCATGATCGTGCAGGTGGCGGACGCCATCTCAGGGGGTCGCCCTGGCTCACGCCGTGACTCCGTCGAGAACTACATCAAACGCCTCGAGGACCTTGAGGCAATCGCAAATAACGAACCAGGTGTTGAGAAGAGCTTTGCTATTGCCGCAGGCCGAGAGCTCCGCGTAATCGTGCGACCTGAAGAGATGTCGGATCTGGAGGCCCGTAAAGTGGCACGCGACATTGCAGACAAA
>CAZVMJ010000101.1:0-3421 GCA_964628005.1 uncultured Candidatus Saccharibacteria bacterium
CTCGAAACGAGACGCGCTCACCGCCATTATCAATACCGAAACGGCCGTCCTGCGGTAGGCGCTTTTCGTCGAGCTTCATGTTGGCGAGCACTTTGATACGCGCCGTAACTGCAGCCGCGGCGTGCTTTGGCAACTCCATCGCATCGTGGAGGAGTCCGTCGATGCGGTAGCGAATCAAGAGCGTCTCCTGGAGCGGTTCAATGTGAATATCGGAGGCGCCCTGTGCATTCGCATGGCGAAGCAATGTGTCTACAATACGGACCGCGGGCACACCTTCTGCCATTTTCTTTTCGTCGGTTCCGATTTCCGCCCCGGCAAGCGCGGCGGTTTCGCGTTCAATCACGTCACCAAGGTTATCCTTCAGGCCCTGCTGGTACTGTTTGAGCGCGAATTTTACTGATGCGGCGTCAGTAAGGCGCGCCTGCACCTTGAGATGCGTCTTCTTCTTAATGAAGTCGATTGCCGCAAGATCGTCGGTGTCGAGCATCGCAACCTCAAGCTCATCGCCGCGGTGGTTGTACGCAATAATGTTATTGCGTCGCGCTACCGGCTCCGGAATCAGGGAGAGTGTGTCGTACTTTATTTGCGTACCGGTGAGGGAGACGAACGGGATGCCGAGGATATACGCATACGTGCGGCGCAGCTCGTCTTCGCCAATGGCGTTTTTTGCCGTGAGCACCTCACCCACCGAACGGCCGCTCTCCTTCGCTTCAGCCTCTGCGGAGTCAAAATCCTTTTGAGAGACCAGTCCCGCGTCGGCTAGGAACGTCTTAAGATGGGATTCGGAGATATACATGCCTTTGTAGTATATCGTGCATGTGCCGCTGCTTTACGCAGCGCGAGTGGAGAAATTACCCGTCTTGACGCATCTGCGCCCCTTCTATATATTGAACGCATTAGTTCCGCCGCTGGCGGACCCTTTTTTTGAAAGGGTTCCCGCGATGGACAGAAAAACAACATAATCCATATGGCACTCTTTGACCTGAAGTCACTGAATTCTGCTCTCGATGAATTGCAGGCGGAACGCGGCATCAGCCGTGAATCCGTAATCGATGCTCTTGCGACCGCGCTGGCTGCTGCGTATCGCCGTGAATACGGCAAGCGCGGACAGATCATTCGCGCAACCTTCAACCCAGAGAGTGGCGACATGGAATTCCGCCAGGCAAAGATTGTCGTGGACAACACGCTTGTTCGCCGCGAAGACGAGGAAGCAACTGGCGAGGACGACCACCGCTCTCGCTTCAACCCGGAGCAGCACATCATGCTCGAGGATGCCCGACGCATTAAGCGCGACGCACAGCTCGACGAAGAGGTCTCCTTCCCGCTCGAGACCCAGGAAGACTTCGGCCGCATTGCCGCACAGGCGGCAAAGCAGGTCATCATGCAGAAGGTTCGTGAAGCGGAGCGCGCTTCAATTATTGAAGAGTACGGAGAGCGAGAGGGTGAGATTGTCACCGGACACGTACAGCGCTTTGAACGCGGCAACCTCTACATTGACCTTGGTCGCGCAACCGCAATCCTTCCGTACGATGAGCAGATTCCGGGCGAGCGATACCGACAGGGTGAACGTGTTCGTGCACTCCTGCTTCGCGTTGATGAAGGTGTTCGCGGTACATTCATTCGCCTCTCACGCTCACATCCGCGCTTCCTCACCAAGCTGTTTGAATCCGAAGTACCTGAAATGGCACAGGGTATCGTTGAGGTGAAGGGCATCGTTCGCGAACCGGGAAGCCGCGCGAAGATTGCCGTCCACTCAAAGGACGACCACATTGACCCGGTCGGTGCACTCGTTGGCCAGCGCGGTGTACGCGTTGCAGTGGTCACCTCGGAGCTCGGCGGTGAAAAGATCGACGTTGTTGAGTGGTCAGAGAACGCCGGCGAGTACGTAAAGGAGGCACTGAAGCCTGCGCAGGTGCTCTCGATCGAACTCTTTGAAGACGATAACCGTGCGATTGTACAGGTTGCCGAAGATCAGCAGTCGCTCGCGATCGGTCGCGGCGGACAGAACGTTCGCCTCGCAGCACGCCTGACCGGCTGGAAGATCGATATCCGATCAATGGGTGGCGAACAGGTTGCGTCTGATGACGGCGCTGCTCAGACGGAGAGCATGCCGACAGACGTAGAGAACGTATCGGCTGAGGAGGACACATTCAGCGAAGCAAAGGCAGATATTGCCGGCGATGATGACGAAGCAGCAGATACCGGTGAGGCAAACATGGATCCGGTAGAGCAGGACCGCGATGTTGCAGACGCATCCGTTGAAGAACAGCAGGGCGAAACACCTGAAGATAACGAGAAGGACGCCGCGTAAAAAAACGGCTCCGCAGAAGCGACCCGAGAGGGTCGCTTTTGTTTTGTGTGTGAATTGTTACACTCTGCCCATATGAATCTTTGGCACGACGTTCCACTCGGCGACAAGGCGCCGGAAAAATTTAATGTCATTATCGAGGTACCGAAAGGTTCCAATAACAAGTACGAGATCGACAAGGAAACAGGCCTTATCAAACTCGACCGCGCAAATTACTCATCGGCGGCATTCCCCTACGATTACGGCTTTGCGCCGCAGACATTGTGGGACGATGGCGACGCGCTTGATGTAATCGTGCTCACCACATACCCGCTCGATGTCGGCATTCTCGTATCAGTCCGCCCGGTTGCCGTCATGGAAATGATTGATACCGGTGAAAGCGATTTCAAAATCATCGCAGTGCCAACCGAAGACAAGCGCTGGGAAGACGTGCAGGATCTGGCAGACGTAAATTCACACACGCTCAAAGAATTCCAGCACTTCCTCGAAACCTACAAGGCCTTGAAGGGAAAGCCTGCGCCGGTTGAGATCAAAAGCATCAGCGGTAAGAGTGCTGCAATGGACGCGGTTGTGAAGTCGATTCAGCTCTACAAAGAGAAGTTCGGAAAATAAAATCCGCGCAATCCACACGCGCGTTTCGTACACCCGCCACATTTGGCGGGTGTACTATATATGTATGCCTCCGACCGAGAAAAATACACCGGTCACGCCGATATATCAGCGGCAAGATGAGGGTATGGGTCCCGTTATAGGAGCCATCGTGGTTGTCATCCTCCTGGTATTTGGCGCACTCTACTTCTGGGGACAGAAACTCAATGCATCCCGAGCGAGCGACACACCGGTGATTCCTGTGCAGCAAAACGCATAGCTCGACAGTGTTTCTGTTGCCTTTCGCTCCTCGTGCGGGTACACTCCGCTGCGATGTCACACTCATTTCAAAACGTAAAAGTCACCCGCGACACCGATCGCTGGGAGGCTGAAATCCGCGCGGAAATTCCCGTGGAAACCCTTACTAAATACCGCTCGCACGCCCTGAAAGAGGTCCAAAAAACCGCGAAGCTCGATGGCTTCCGCCCGGGCAAGGCACCCGAGGATCGCATCCTTGCGGTATAC
>CAZVMJ010000102.1:0-3340 GCA_964628005.1 uncultured Candidatus Saccharibacteria bacterium
GGTAACGATCAAGGAGACCCGACCGATCTCGAAGCGAAAGCGTTTCATCATTGCATAAGCGTATGTTGCAGGACCGTTCACTCGTAAAAATTGCAGATAACTCCGGTGGTCAGATCGGACGCGTTTTCAAGATCCTTGGCGGATCAAAAAAGCGCTACGCTGAAATCGGTGATGAGATCGTGCTCTCGATCCAGACCGCACAGCCGCGAAAGGGTGTGAAGAAGAAGGACGTACACCGCGCTGTTGTCGTGCGCCAGAAGAAGGCATTCCGCCGCAAGGACGGCTCATACATCCGATTCGACGAAAACGCTGTTGTACTCGTGGAGAAGGACAAGAAGGAGCCGAAGGCAAACCGCGTATTCGGTCCGATTCCGCGAGAAATCGTCGAAAAGGGATATCAGAAGATCGCGCAGCTCGCGCCGGAAATCATCTAACGCATATGAAGCTCAAGAAAGGAGACAAGGTACAGGTGATTGCTGGCAAGGCAAAGGGTTCGACGGGAACAATCTCTCGCGTTCTCACCAAGGAAAACGCAGTGGTGATCGACGGCGTGAATGTCGTAAAGCGACACCGCAAACCGACACAGCAGTCGCGCCGCGGCCAGATCATTGAGAAGCCGATGCCAATTCACGCGTCAAACGTGATGATCATCGACTCAAAGACCGGTAAGCCGTCACGCATTTCAATCAAGCGCGATGATAAGGGAGGCCGCACGCGCGTCGCCGTAAAGAGCGGACAGGCACTCAAGTAAGCATATGAACGCACACACTATTCAGAACAAGACATACGACGCGCTCAAGAGCGACTTCGGTTATAAGAACGTCATGCAGACGCCGAAGCTCGTAAAGATCGTGGTTTCAACCGGTGTCGGTTCCATCAAGGACAAGAAGAAGATTGAGCTCATCCTCGATCGTGTGACGACGATCACTGGTCAGGCGCCGGCTCCGCGCGCAACGAAGAAGTCGATTGCAAACTTTAAGACCCGCGTTGGCGATCTCTCGGGCTACCAGGTAACCCTTCGCGGTGCACGCATGCAGACCTTCCTCGAGAAGCTCATCAACATCGTTCTCCCGCGCGTGAAAGACTTCCGCGGCCTCAAGGCAACGGCAATCGACGAGATGGGCAACATGACGATCGGCATCAAGGAGCACACTGTCTTCCCGGAAACGGCAGACGAAGATGCAAAGGATGTATTCGGTCTCGCCGTTACGCTCACCACGACCGCAAAGAACAAGAAGGAGGCAGAAGCATTTTTCCGCCACCTCGGTGTTCCGCTCCAGAAGTAACACACTCAAAACACAAACGAGCGCCGGAAGGCGCTCGTTTGCTACTATCTCCGTATAGCCGTATGTCCCGAAAGAAACGAAAGATTACACAGCGCGAGACGCGTCTCATTCCGCAGGGAAGCGGGAAGCATAAGCAGTTTTGGAATGAGGAATACAAAACCTCAGAACACCTCGCGCTCTCCACAAATCCTTCGGAAGATCTCGAAAAGTTCACGCGCTGGATGGAGCGCGAATATGGCCGAGAATTTTTGAATCCGATCGCAAAGGCGCTTGATATCGGCACCGGCAATGGCCGCAATCTTATCTATCTCTCCGAGGCTTTTGGTATGCGCGGTGTCGGATACGACATCTCGGAGGTTGCCATCAAGGAGGCGATCAAGAACGCGGAAGACCTCCCCCTGGAATTTGGCGTGCGTCCGATGCAGGAAACCATTCCGCTCGAAGACGAGACTATTACGCTCACGCTCGACATGATGGCATCGCACTTCATGCGCAAGGCAGAGCGCGATGCGCTTCTGCAGGAAATTGTGCGCGTGCTCAAATCAGGCGGTTGGCTCTTCTTCAAATCATTCCTCGCCGATGAAGATCTCCACGTGAAGCGACTGCTCAAGGAGCATCCAGCGGATGAAGAGGGGGCATACGTACATCCGAAAATAGGGGTGTATGAATACGTGTGGACCGAAGAGGCGGCCAAGGAGTTCTTCGCCCCGTACTTCCATATTCATAAGATTCAGAAGTCTCATAAGCACATTAACAGGGGCAAAATCGGTGAGGAGCGCGCCTGGAAACGCCGCACGTTTTCGATGTATTTACAGAAGCGGGGTTAGTTGACTCGACCCTCCAATTCACGTATATTTCGTTGGCCTCGCAGGAGGCCCTGTTTCTTGAATGATTTTGGCTCTAGTGAGCCAAAATATCGCAAGAATCGGGGGCCACGCAGCGGAGTGTCCATAACCCAGTGCCGTAAGGCAGGGTGCAGGCCTCCCGTAGCATCCTTTTAGGCTCCAGACCTCATTAGAAGGGGGTCATAAACGATACATGGCAAAGAAATCAATGATCGTAAAGGCCAACCGGCCTCCGAAGTTCTCTACGCGCACCGTGCGCCGCTGCTTCAAGTGCGGCCGCCCGCGCGGATTTATGCGTGATTTTAACCTCTGCCGCATCTGCTTCCGCGAGGAGGCATTGGAGGGAAATATCCCGGGCGTTAAGAAGTCATCTTGGTAATTGTATGGTCACTGATCCAGTCGCAGATCTCATCACACGCCTCACCAATGCAGGCGCTGTGAAGCACGCAACCGTCTCTGTACCGTTCTCTACGTTCAAGCTCGCCATTGCCGAGAAGCTCAAGGAAACGGGATACATTACGGAAATTGAAAAGAAGGGCAAGAAGGTCAAGAAGACCCTCGATGTCACTCTGAAGTACGGCACCGACGGCGTACACGTCATCAAAGGCGTGAAGCGCATTTCGAAGCCGGGTCGTCGCATGTACAAGCGCGCAGGCGAAATGAACGCGGTCCGATACGGCCACGGCGCTCTTATCCTCTCGACTCCGAAGGGCATCAAGACTGACAAGGAAGCCCGCAAGGAAAATATCGGTGGCGAGGCATTGTTCGAAATTTGGTAAAACGCATATGTCACGAATCGGCAAAAAAGAAATCATCATTCCGGCAGGAACCGAAGTATCGGTTGCGCAGGGAGAACTCACCGTGAAGGGCAAGGGCGGCACGCTCAAAAAGGCGATCCATCCTGCAGTGACCGTTGCAGTTGACGGTCAGAATGTCACTGTGAATCCGGCAAACAACTCGCGTCTTGCACGCGCGCTCTGGGGAACCTATGCAGCGCACGTTCGCAACATGATCACGGGCGTCAACACCCCGTTCACTAAGAAGCTCCAGCTCGAGGGTATCGGCTACAAGGCTGAACTCCAGGGTACGAATCTCAAAATGGCGCTCGGCTTCTCACACCCGGTCATCATGGCGATTCCGCAGGGCATCACCACCGTGGTTGAAAAGAACATCATCACTATCTCGGGTGCAGACAAGGAAGTTGTCGGC
>CAZVMJ010000103.1:0-3337 GCA_964628005.1 uncultured Candidatus Saccharibacteria bacterium
AGCTCCTGCTTTGCCTTTTTAATAGCAAGAATCTGGGACGGATCGGATGTAATGATCTGGTCTTCGGTGTATGAGGCGATGACCTTGATCGCAACGTGTTTCAGTCCCGCGAAGAAGATTCCCTCTCCCACATCGGATTCCAGAAGAAGATACTTTTCTTCGTCCGAGAGCTTGAACGTCTGCTGAACGAGATCGACGGACGTCGGCGACTGACGGAGCAGCATCTGAATCGATGAGTTGGTGATCATCGGGACGCCGTACGGCGAGTTCAGAAAGTCCGAGACGTCCTGTGTGATCGTCGAGATACCGAGGTAGTATTTTCGTCCGCGCTTTGCGATCGAGAAAAGGAATGAAGCCGTGTCTTCAGAACGCATCATCCACCATGCCTCGTCGATGATAAGGAGTCGCTTTCGGAGCTCTTTGCGCACCGTGTTCCAGATGTGGTGCGTAATGATGTACATCGCGACCGGTTTGAGGTCGTCTTCCATGTCGCGTACCGAAAACACGACGAGCTTTTTGTTCATGTCCACATTCGTCGGCCGGTTCATAAAGCCGGACCATGTTCCCTTTGTGTACTTCGTCAGACGCTGAACGAGGGATTCCGATCCCTCCATGCCGGAGAGTACGAGCTCGAAGTCCGAAAGAAGCGGCGGCTCGACCGCAGCGAAATTCGCGTCGGCTGAAATATCCTTGAGAGCGTACGTTTCAGTGATTGCACGGTCGATGATCGCGTCCTCTTCAGGCGTGAGACCGCCGAGCATGATGCGGAACAATCCCACGAGCGTGATGATGTTGTTTCGGAGCACGTCGGAGGGGTTTTCGTCCTCGCGCGGAACGGGAAGGTCGAACGGATTGATGTGGTGTTCCGAAGAGAGTGAAATGTTGAAATATCGGCCTCCCACGGTTTCCGCCAGGTATTCATATTCGCGTTCAGGGTCGATAACGATGACTTCCGTATCGAACATGAGTGAGCGAAGAATTTCAAGCTTCGTCGTATAGGACTTGCCGGCGCCGGATTTAGCGAACGTCACCGAGTTGTAGTTTTCGAGGGAGAATCGGTCGAAAAGAATGAGTGAGGAGTTGTGGCGGTTGATTCCGTAGAGAATTCCGCGGTCCGATGTGAGGTCAAACGAAATGAACGGGAAAATCGAAGAGAGCGGAGCGGAGTTGAGCTTCGTGTGCACGTCGAGCTCGTCGGTCGCGAGCGGAAGGACGGAGCGGAAACCCTGTTCCTGCTGGAAGAGCGCCGGACGGATGTATACGAGACGTGACTCAAGGATTGAGCGTATTTCGCTTTCCGTTTTGTCGACCTGTTCGCGGGTCGCACCGTAGATCGTCAGATACAGGCCAACGTCGAAAATACGCTCCTGCGCCTGCTGGAGCGAGTCGCGGAGCTGTTCGAGGTCGGAGTATGCGGTGTCGAGCATCGGATCGCGCACCATTCCCTTTTCTTCTCGTGATGAGATCTGGCTCTGCACCTCGGCGACCTTCTTCTGGAATTTTCGGAGCATTTCATTGGTATCCATTGGGTGGATGAATATCGAGATGTCGATCACCTTGTCCATGTTAATGATCGGTGCAAACCAGCCGGTTGTGAGGAAGCGCGGGTACGAGATAACGAAGAATGTGCGGGCAATTTTCTCGCCGAGATCAAGTTCGTGCGAGGAGATTTTGAGTGCGTGCGGCGCAATGACGTCCTGCAAGTCGAGGACGCCTGTCTGGTAGATCTCGTCGGGAAGCACCGGCATCATGTTGAGACCCTGCTCTTCTTTCTTTCCAAACGGTAGTGAGTCAAAAAGTCCCATAGTTTTATTGCTGCTGCAGCTGCATAGGCTTAGAGTCCTCGCCCGGATTAAACATCTTGTAGAGCAGCTCAATGGCTTCTTCAGTGCCGAGCTGCACGGTGCGCACGCCTGTGCGTACGAGGCCTTGCTGTACGATGGAGATGCGCTGCTCAAGCTGTGTCACCTGCTCCTCGAAGGTGCGATTCTCCTCGGCAGCGTCCACCTTCTTCTTGCCCCATGGAAACAGAGACGAACCCTGCTTTGCGGTGATGGTTGCAGGCGTATACGGAACAACAATGAAGAAGTTTTTGGTCATGATGTTTGCCGCCTCCGTAAAGCTCTTGATGAATTCAATATATTCACGAATCTGGATGCGCATGAGGTCGTCAAGTTGTCCTTTGTATGCCTCCTCAAGCGTTGCAACGTACGGGCGAATATCGAGCGCGCGCGACTGGACGAAAATCTGGCACGAGAAATCGAGCGAGTTGAGGAAGTTCTGGAACTGAACAATGAACGCCGTCTGTTCATCCTCGGACTTCAGGGCAAAGTTAATGGACGATGCGAGCAAAATCGCCCGCAATCCCCCATCCTTCATGACCACGATACCGTCGCGTACTTCGGTAATTGGAACAAAGTCCTGTGTGGACTTGTTTTCATTTCGTGCGTTCGCGGTTGTTTCGGCGGATTGCGGCATAGGTTATTGCGTGAGCGCCTTGAGTGCTTCGCGTGGCGTTCGAATACCTCGGGAAACATCTTCCGTGCGAAGGGCGTTTCGGTCATTTGCATCCCCGACGCCAGCGGCGATACGTTCCTTAATATCGAGGCTCCAGGCGAGCTCGTGTAGTTTGCTCGACGAGAGCTTAGGAACGTACAGGTTGTTGTCAGGGGCAACGATGGGGTTCTTCTTCGCCTCCTCAATGCGTTTCTTGGTCTGGTTGTTCCAGAGGTACAACTTCGAGTGGATCATGTAGTAAAACGCGGTTTCGAGCGCCACCATGAACGGGCGGCCGTTGTACTGCATGAAAGCGAGCGCAACGGTAAATGAACCGATACCAATGATGAGCGGGGCGGCAATATACACCGGAAGGATGCGCCAAAAAACATACGCGAGTCCCGCGCCGCCCGCCATATAGACGAACTGTTTGAATGTAAATGGTCCGAAGATTTTATCCTCGACCTCAATGAATTGAGGAACTTGGAACTGCATGCACTACAAGTATACCCTGTGCATGGTGCAAGCGTTCGATATTTTCACATGCACACATGATATGTGCGCTAGAGTATTTGTTCGCGATACGGATCTCCCTCGATTGATCGGCGTTCATGACTTTTGGTTCCGATGTACGACTGTGCAACGGTGCCGCGTACCGCTTTTTCCTCCGGGGCAGGTGTTGGAGGGGTTGCGGGTGCAACAGTCGGTTGTGTAGCTGTGGGTGCGGATGCGGGAGTGGAGCTCGCCGCCTCCTTTTCCAGTGCTTCCCTTCGCATCGTCTCGATCGTGGTTTCGACAGCCTGAACTGCGGTCGGGTGACTGAGCGACTTTTCCATTTCTC
>CAZVMJ010000104.1:0-3330 GCA_964628005.1 uncultured Candidatus Saccharibacteria bacterium
AGAAACCGGATATCGAGCACGTCCACTGTATGTTTCGCCGCTTGCGATCGAGTCGCATTTCTATGCTGAGCATAAGAGTGAGTGGCGATCCCGGCTCGACACGCCGGTACTACTTGAGCTTGAAAGCGATCAGAAAGGGCCGCTTTCAGAAGAGGAGAAAGAGAAACATGACACGTTTTGGATGACCTACGAAGAGGCGCAGAAGCACGGGCTCTTCAATAATAATAAACTGGCGCTTGATCTTGCGCTCGGAAAGTTGCAGGCCTACAGCGAGCCTCGCTATGGCGAACATCAGGTCTTGGTGAATTCCGGCGATTACAACGGCATGTCTATCGAAGAGGCAAAGGTCGCCATAACCAGTGCGTTTGGGCGTCCGAAGAAAACCTACAAGCTCCGTGATTGGATCGTCTCGCGTCAGCGATACTGGGGTGTACCTATTCCTATCATCCACTGTGCCTCGTGCGGCCCGGTTGCGACACCCGAAGATCAGTTGCCGGTTGTCCTTCCGGAAATCGATGATTATCTACCAACCGGAGACGGTAAATCGCCGATTGCGAAGGCAGAAGATTTCGTGCGTGTCGATTGCCCAAAATGCGGCGCTCCTGCGCGACGCGAAACGGATACGCTCGATACCTTTGTCGATTCATCGTGGTATTTCCTGCGCTATACCGATCCGAAAAATACGTCTGCATTTGCAGATCGCGCTCGACAGGATTCGTGGATGGCTGTTGACTTGTATTCCGGCGGGGCAGAGCACACCACGATGCATGTGCTTTACAGTCGCTTCTGGCAGAAGGCGCTCTACGATCTGGGGCTCGTAAAAGACGCTGAGCCGTATACGCGCCGCATGAACCGTTCGCTCATCATGGGTCCGGACGGTCAGAAAATGAGTAAATCACGCGGCAATGTCATTGACCCTGATGCTGTTGTTGAGCAGCTGGGCTCCGATACTGTGCGCATGTATCTCGCCTTCATTGGTCCATACAATGAAGTGGCAAGCTATCCGTGGAATCCTGATGGGGTAGTGGGAGTTCGCCGCTTCCTGGAGCGCGTTGGAAAGGTAGAGGATATGGTGCAGGCCGACGACGTAGCTGCATTGAATGGCCCCCTTCATAAGGCGCTGAAAAAGGTGGGAGAGGATATTCCTGCGCTGAAATTCAATACTGCCATCAGTCAGCTGATGATTGTGCTCAACTCGATAGAGAAAGAGAAGGCGATCGGAAAGGATCAGTGGATGACAATGCTTTTGATGCTCGCACCGTTTGCGCCGCACCTGGCCGAAGAGTTGTGGAGTAATCAAAACGGCGTTGGATCAATCCATACATCACGATGGCCAGAGTACAGCGAAGCGCACCTTACGGACGACACGGTGACGATTGCAATTCAGATCAACGGCAAAACGCGAGGCGACGTCACGATTCCATTCGGTTCCTCGAAGGCTGAAACGGAAGACGCTGCGCGCGCTGCGGTTTCGGCACGACTGGAGGGGCAGACCGTTGCGCGAACAATCGTGGTGCCAAACAAATTGGTGAATTTTGTGCTTGCGGAGTAACTACTTCTTGCGAAACAGCTTGACGCCGTCTGTGGTGTCGTCAATTCCATACCCGAGCACATCGAGTTCGTCACGCAGTGCGTCTGCCACCTCCCATTTCTTTTCAGCGCGCGCCTCTGCGCGTCGTGTAACGATGTCGGACAGCTCTGCTGACCACAGCGCCTCTTCTACGTAGTCTTTCTCTTCTGCTTTCACAAGCGCAACAGCTGCTGCATCTGGAATCGCAAGATTGAGACCAAGTACCCGATCAAAATCAAGGAGTGTGGTGAGTTTTACTGCCGGTTCCACTTCAGTGTCCTTCACGAGCTCCCACACGATCGCCAATGCACCTGCGGTATCCAGGTCGCTATTGATGCGTTCGCGGAATCGCTCTTGGTAGCCTTCATGCACAGGCCCTGGTTCTACGGTGTACGAAAGTCTCGCCGTGAGAAGCCGCGTGTAGGCGCTCTGCGCGGCCGCAAGCGCCTCGAAGGTGAAGTTCATGGAGGTGCGATAGTGTGCACCGAGCAGTAGGTAGCGGAGTGATAGCGGGTGGTAGCCCTTCTCGGTAATGTCTGAAAGGTAGATCACAACACCTTTCGATTTCGCGATCTTGCCGCCGTTAATCTGTATGTGGGCACGATGGAGCCAGAACCGAGAAAACGGCTTCTTACCCGTTGCAGCTTCAGACTGCGCGATTTCGTTGTTGTGGTGTACAGGAATGTGCTCAATGCCGCCGGTATGAATATCAATTTGCTCGCCGAGTACAGAGCGAATCATTGCTGAGCACTCTATGTGCCAGCCCGGAAAGCCGAGGCCCCACGGTGACTCCCAACCAATCTTCTTATCGCTCTTCCAGAGGAGAAAGTCGGTAGGATTGCGCTTTTCAGCTGAAACTCCAATGCGCGCGCCTTCCTGTAAGCCCTCCAGATCAATCTTCCCAAGTTTTCCGTAGTCGGGAAACAGTGCAGTATCAAAATAGACGCCGTCCTTTGTTTTGTATGCGTAGCCTTTGTCCTCTAGCGCGCGGATCATCGCGATCTGTGCGGGAATGTACTCGCTTGCATAGGGGAAGATAATTTTTTTCGTGTTTATGTTGAGCTCTGCAATATCCTGCAGGAATACCTCGGCGTACTTGCGCGCAAGAATCGCCATGTTCTCGAGCGTCGGCTTCATGCCTTCGCGCTTCAACCCCTTGGTCATGCGGTCTTCGCCTGTATCGGCATTCCCATCGTTGTCACCCGAAAGGTGTCCGAAATCGGTGAAGTTAATGACCTGCTTTACAGGATATCCGTTATATTCCAATGCCTGGCGCAGGATATCGGTAAAAACAAACATCGACAGATTGCCGATGTGTTGACGGCCATAGACCGTTGGACCGCAATTATACATTCGCACCGTCTTCACATGGCTTGGCATGGTGAAGAGTTCGGTCTCCCCGGAAAGGGTATTGTGAAAATAGATCTTCGGCATAGGGGTAGGCTCAGGTTTCTGCTTCGCAAACAGCTTCGCCAAAAAGTTCATCCGGCTATTCTAGCGCAGAAAGGTAAGGCGCGCGAAGCATTGGCCTAGAGCCACTTTTTCTTAGAGAAGAACCAGAGGAGCGCACTGCCTGCGCAAATAACCATGGCAAGGAGCACCCAGAAGCCGTTTTCCATCTTTGTAAACGGGTTGCTGGCGCCATGAAAATCTGAAATTGCCACGAAGAGCGCGAGGGGAAAGGTGAGGAGTGCCATGACAGTGAGCACGCGCATGGTCTCGTTCTGTTTTGTGGTGAGCAGCGCGTTATTAGTCTCGCG
>CAZVMJ010000105.1:0-3255 GCA_964628005.1 uncultured Candidatus Saccharibacteria bacterium
TCTGTCCCACGACGCCCGCGGCAATATCTTTTCCAAAACCCTGCACACACGACTCACGTTCACGCGAACCTGGCCTGAGCGAATCGCAGGCGGTCATCGCTTTGCGCATTTGTTCGGGCGAGAAATTTTGGAACGATGCACCCGCCCATGTCATAAAATGCGGCGTGACGTAGACATAGCAGTATGGTTTCAAATCGCTGGGAACGGCGGACGTGTTGCATGGCGCCAGCGGGTCATTTTTTTTGAAGTATTTCGCATTTGCCTGCTCCCATTTTTCAGTGTCGTGCCCGCCTCCGCCGACCAACTCCATCACGGCACCTCCCAGACATTCACTACTCTGGATATAGCCATATTCCTTGGAGCCGATACTTTCGCAAAATTCTACGGTCTTTGGAAATGTGTACCCGTAGTATGCAAAAACACCGTGTCCGAGACCGTGATAACACATCCCGTAGGCCCCCGGTCCACCTGGCGCCAACTTGCAAGCCTCATCAATCGCACTTTTAACGTCTGCTCCATCACCATTTTCCTGCATGTACCCAATTACCATTGAGTGCGAGCAGGCATTTCGAAATTCGTGGGTGCAAAACTGCATCCCCTCAATTCCCTCCTGCGCATAAAATTCGTTCCCTATTTCGTGCCCGAGCAAGTGGAAGTCGGTCGTTGGTGGAAGCTGTGCGTGTCGCAACACATTAAACGCGTACAGGCCGCCTTTTTCTTTGGCAACATCCCGAAAGCGCTCGGCAAGCTGATCAAAGTTTGGGTTTCCAGCCGCAATAGTCTTAGATTCGGGCGGAATTTCATTCGGGCGCACTAGCGTCATCACATATGAATATCCCAACACGCCGAGCAGAACCGCAAGCAGAATGGAGATGTGTCGCGTTGGCATATGCCAATTATAGCCCCTTACTACTCAATCGGCTCCGGAGGCACCACGTGGGCTCGCATCGCCCCGTCATGATAGACATGTCCTAAACAGTACTGCGTATCGGCTTCATTGAGTCCGTCGCACAAGTGCGGGGCGGAAGCACTTAGAGATTCAGCACCAGAAAACACCGCTCCCGCCATTGAACGACAGTACAAATTGCCCCTGTGTTTTGTGCCAAGCGAATCACAAATCTCCCGTGCAACGTCGGGATTAAAGCCCGACGCGGTGATCATGATGTAGCCAATGCCCTCATAGCAGGGACGTTGAAACTCGGCCATCGCACACCGTTCACCCATTCTCTTGAAGATAGCGTTCGAGGTTCGTGTTTCAGGCTCTCGCTGCACTGCTGGCTCAGACGCAAACCACCATTGTGGCAACCAGTACAAGCAAGAATACCGGTACTTTTCGGGTATTGCTTTACATGGCTCAAGATAGTTACCCCCTTTTACTTCGCGAATACCGGGGACGCCCTCAACATTCTGGATCGTACGGACGTTGTATTCCATAAATACGCCGCCGTCGCAGCGCGTAATAGGTTCATCGCCCTGTATGGGGTCGCACACATCGAGCGCCTGTAACAAATCTTTTTGAGTATACCCATACATCGCGAGTATGCCGTGCCCGAGGCCATGCTGACAGATTTCCGTCTGACCCATAATCTCCCCGCACTGACGATAGAGACGATTTACCGCCTCGATTCCATTGTCAGCAATGCTCATGGAAAGAAACTGATGGAAGCAGCCAAAGTGGAATTGCGGATCGCACGCCTCCATACCCGCCTCACCCTCTAATTTGTACAGTTCTCCTCCAAACTGGTGCGCATACTCGTGCTGAATGGCTTCGGGTATCGTTTGCATGGCCGCTCCAAGACGCGCATACGCACCTTTGCCGCCGTAGGTTTGTATTTCATTGCGAAACAATTCATGGAGATGCGCCTGATTCTCTCGCATGCCAAGAGTGTATTGCGGAGTGCTGGTTCGATGCTGGTAGAACGCGTATGCTGCAACCAAGAGCACAACGCCAGCAATGACAAGAATATCTGTTCGCCGGATGATCGCGAGCATGCGACCGTAGAGTTCCTGCATGTATGCAGTATATGCGATCGCAATCCTACAGCGCGAGCGATGCATTTAATCGCGCGCGATACGCACACGATACGCGATACTCTTCGGAAAGATGTGCGCACGGCACCTCTGTGCCAGAACCCATACTGGAGACAAATCGGTATATCGCACCCTCAACACACGCTTCCCTGTCCTGCGGCGGCAGCGATCCGCAGAGCGGCTCCAGTCCATGCTCGATGTAGAGCATCTTTGGATTCACAGCATTGAGCGCAACTCCCCGAACACATCCGCGCCGTTGCGCCTCTTCATCGTACGACTGGCAGGCCTCAAAAGCCGCATCCGCCGATCCCCACGCACCTATGAAATGATGGCCGAGGTATTGTGCACAGCCGTTGAAATACTGCGGATACAGCGTACACGGAAAGAAATCCCGCCGGCCGAGCTGCTCGGCACGCGCGGTTTGCATGGAGTAATCCATAAAGACGCCTCCCGCACAGACGCTGCGCACCTGCGCGAAATCAAAGACATTACATAACTCAATCGCCGTATACAGATCCGCATGCGTAATGTACGAGAACACATGACCGAGACCGTGAATACAGGACGCCGGTGATACAACGCCGTCAATTTCAGGACTTTCACAGAGCGTCTCTGCAACACGACGAACATGCGCCATATATCCGTTAGGATCTCCCTCCTCGATGAGACCTCCGAAGTCGTCGCTTGTGGATGAGAACGCCTCCATCAACGCACCATGGAAACACGCATTACCGCACCCGTTGCCGCACATGGCGATGGCGTCGGTAAAATTCCCGGTGTTTCGAAACACTGCGCGGCCCACATCATGAATCTGCACATGACACGAGGTGGGAAATTCTTTCTCAATATCATGTACGAGATCCTGAGCGGGGCGTGATTTTAGGTATTCGAGCGCAACATCAACCCGCGCATCCGCAGCGGCATGCGTGTAGGCTTCGATGAAAGATTGCTGTGTGAATACCGTACCGTGATACATGGCGCCAATACCGATGGCGACACATACCAAAACCGCGATACATGCGTATACAACACGCGTCACACCGACAGTATACCGTGCAGACTATGCAAGGAATCGCTGCATCACGGCGTAGCCGAGCATACCAATACTGAGAAGGTACGTTGCACTCATGCCCGGGATACGCAGAAGCGGATGCGCACGATACCCTACCCAAAAACAAGCACGCGCAAACACAAACCATATGCCACATGCCCACAAAACATGTA
>CAZVMJ010000106.1:0-3237 GCA_964628005.1 uncultured Candidatus Saccharibacteria bacterium
CTCCTTCGTGAGGATTCGTATCAGCCCGAAATACATTGCGATGTCCCGTCGTGCGCGCATCGTCAGCAATCGGCGCATTTTGAATGGTCTCCACAAAAGCGAGAATGCCCGGGAGCTCCTGTTCCAAAGACGCAATTTCGGCGTCAGTAACCTCAAGCCGGGCCAGTTTGGCGAGACCGGCTACATCAATCTTGTCTGTCATCGCCCTACTATACGTAAGAACTCCGCTTCTGTCAGCACGGGGACACCCAGCTCTTCCGCCTTGTCGAGCTTAGAGCCGGCGCTCTCCCCGGCAACCACGGCGGTTGTCTTCTTCGAGACAGAGCCGGATACATCCGCCCCCAACCCGCGCAACAATTCCTTTGCCTCATCTCGACTCATTGAAGAGAGTGTGCCGGTCAGCACGTACGTTTTTCCTGCCAAGGTCTGAGCCCCCTGCGCGACACGTGTCGGCGCGGTAATAGTGAGATGCTTTTTTAGGTTACGTATCAGTGTGCGATTTGTCTTATCCGCAAACCACGACGCAATCTCCTTGGCGACGATCGGACCAATACCCTCTATAGCGACCAAATCAGACTCAGGAGCTTCTGAAAGGACATCGATGGTGCGGAACTCGCGCGCAAGCACGAGCGCCGTTTCCTCGCCCACCTGTGGAATGGAGAGTCCGACAATGAGACGCGCGAGGTCGACCCTGCTCGCCTTTTGAATCGACCGAATGGTCTTTTGTGCAGAGATCTCAGCAAAGCCTTCAAGTGTCAGGAGATCGCCCTCCGTGAGGGTAAAGAGGTCATTGTAATGCTGCACCAAACCCGCCTCGAGCAGCTGATCAATCGTGCGAGGTCCGAAGCCTTCGATATTCAGCGCATGCTTCGCCACAAAGTTGTAAAAGCGCCGGCGCACTACGGCAAAGGAATTTTTATCAACACAGCGCCATGCACTCGTTCCCGGTACCCGCTCAATTCGTCCGTCACCACCGCAATCAGGCACATGCGTCGGCCATACAAATTTCTTCTCTTTTCCGGTTCGAAGTTCGGGCAATACGCGCACGATATCCGGGATCACATCGCCCGCCTTTTGCAAAATAACGGTGTCTCCGATGCGCACATCAAGCCGCTCTATTTCGTCTTCGTTATGCAGTGTTGCTCGCGAAACCGTCGTACCGGCTACCGAAACAGGCGCAAGGTGCGCAACCGGCGTGAGCACGCCCGTACGCCCCACCTGCAGCACAATGTCTTCCAGAACCGTCGTCACTTGCTCGGCGGGAAACTTAAACGCAATCGCAAACCGCGGCGCCTTTCCGGTAAACCCGAGCGCGTCCTGATAGCGCCGCTCATTCACCTTCACCACAACGCCGTCAATCCAGTAATCCTGTTTGCGACCCTTCTCTTTCCAGGAGTCCCAATATCGAATAACGTCATCGATCGTCTTGGCTTTTTTAAAGTGCGGATTCACTTTGAATCCAAGTTCGCGCAGATATTCCAATTCTTCTACCTGCGTCTCAGGCACATGCTCTGATGACCGGGCAACGTCGTAGATAAAGACATCGAGATTGCGGGATGCCGCGATTGCCGGATCAAGCTGTCGTATCGAGCCGGCTGCAACGTTTCGCGGATTTGCATACAACTCTTCGCCTTGTGCGGCACGCTCTTTGTTCAGTCGCTCAAGATTTTTTGCGCTCATCCACACCTCCCCTTCCACAATGATGTCGATCGGTCGTGAGAGCGAAAGCGGCACGCTTTCGATCGTTTTCACGTTATGCGTCACGTCTTCACCAATCACGCCGTCGCCTCGGGTCGCGGCCGTCTGCAAAATGCCGTCCACATATTCAAGCACCACCTTCAGGCCGTCTATCTTGAGCTCAACGGTGTATGTAGGATCTCCATCGCGCATCGCGTCGCCCAATTGGCGCTTTACGCGTGTATCAAAGGCGCGTATATCATCTTCGGTAAAGGCATCGTTAAACGACCACTGCGCTACTTTGTGCGGAACTTTTTTAAAACCGGGCAACGGTTTGCCTGCAACACGCTGCGTGGGCGAATCGGCGGCAATAATTGCCGGGTACAAGCGCTCGATCTCAGCCAGTTCATGCATGAGCGAATCTCGTGCACTTTCCGGAATTTCCTCGCGGTCAAAGACGTGATACTGGCGCCGATAGTGGTTTATGGAAGCCTTCAGCTTCTCGTATCGGGCACGCACATCTTTGGGAATCATGGGACTAGCCTACCGCGAGCACCCCATACGTGCCAGTGCGTTAATACTGAATCTCAATCGAGCGCTGCAAGGCACGGGCTGATGTTTGAATCGTCGCGCATGGCGTCGAATAGCCGTCGGCGTGCAGCACGGTATACGGCGCCGTCGCATTCTTATAGACAGTGACACTCGCGCAATTACCCGCCTGTGCCGAGCCGTTTTCATCGAGCGAGAAAATGGTATCGGTGAAAGTTGTAACGGCGGAATTGGCCGTTGCGCTCGTGCGCGTCCAGGTCATCACGACCCCGTCGCACGTTATGGTGCCGCTTGCCGCCGCTGCCGTTGATGTGGGAAATGTCTGGAACCGTACATCGTAATAGAGCGCGCATTCGATGATGGTGTCTGCTGCATAGAAGGCAAACTGCGAGTCACGACCGAGCGACGAGAGCGTCACTTGCTTGCGTGCGATAGAAAAGATTGAGCTACCGAGCGCCAGCACGATGGCAGCGACGAGCGCGGCGAGCAAGAGCGTGAAGCCGCGCTTTCTCTCCGGTGACAGTGTAAAAAGGTTCTGCATATTAGTTTGCTGCACCGTCTTCAACCCAACGATACATGTTTGAGTACATCTTAAATTCGCGTGTTCGGCCGGTGGATGTCTCCCACCGGATAATCACCGTAACGCGAATCTCATCCTGCCCACTGTTTATTCCAGCGGGCCCTTTGTACTGCGCGTACACCGTGCGGCGAAACTTTGTACTCGTCCATCCGGCTCCGTAGCCATACAGACTCCCCGCGGGGTCAACCTGTAGCACTTGGCACGGATTCAAGCCGCAAGACACAAGACCGGCGGAACCGTTTACGGTCGCATCTGCTGTAAACGCCTGATTAATCGGAATACCGTTGAGAAGGCTCTGGCTTGTGGCATTTATTGCGTTGCTGAGAATATTGCCGTCGCGCACCGCACGCACCGCTTCAATACCCTCCTGTGCGAGCGAATACGCAGCAACCTGGTCGCGTGCGTAATATGCGCTGGTGAGCGACTGCGAA
>CAZVMJ010000107.1:0-3217 GCA_964628005.1 uncultured Candidatus Saccharibacteria bacterium
GAATTCGGCGCAAGTCCCTCAGGCTGCGGCGCACAAACCTCAGCGGTTTCGTAGCCACTCGTAGAAGCTGCGTCAATGGTGTACGTGTCCCATTCAATGGACGGTAGGGTGATCAATCCCGCGCTATTGCTCGTGGTGGTTGCAATATATTTATAAACCACCGGACTGTTACCGATCGTCTTGAGGCCGCGAATCGTCACTGCAAGATTTGGCATCACCTCCGGCCCGTAGTCATACGAAACACTCCACGCATCGATCGTGGGTGTCGAAGCGCCACTTGAAGTGAGTGTCGCACCGAGACGAATGATCGGATATGTCGAGGTTGAGAGCCCCGATATATCAACCGTAGAGCTCGCAAAGCCGGCTGCATTCCCTGGCAAATCCGTATCTGGAATTCTTTGCGGCACGCCACCCACCATCGTGTACACCGCATACGTGATGCCGGTACCTGCAGGCTTGGTGCTCGTTGCAGTGAAAGAGTTCCATCCCGAAAGAAGCGGCGTCGTAATATCGCTCGAGAGTACAAAACCCGTTGCTGCGTACGGCGTGCCGGTCAGACGCGCGACACCGGAGGCAATTTCAACATCAGTTGTAGTGGCAATTTGCGTGGCGGACGCGAATGTATCGGTATACGAACGAATCTCAACCGCTTTGAATGTCTGTATTTGTTTTGAAGAGAGCAGGTCGATTGCAAACGTGTACGATGTGGTGAGATTGTTTACCACCGTGAGATGGCGCGGAGACGGATTCGGATTCGACGCAGAAATCGCATACGTCTGGGCCGATGAGTAACCGGTGCGTGACACAAGAATCTGGTAGTTCGACGCAGCCGGCGCACCGATAAACGAGATTGATCCCGTTTCATTCGTGTACGTCCTGATGGAAACCGCTGGTGTGGTCGAGGTATTTGTTATGTCGACCTGTGCATTCGACATTGGCGTACCGTTTGCATCCACCACATTAATGGTGAGTGTGCCGCCCGGCACCGCCGTTTCCACCCCGCTTGGTGATACACGTCCAACGACTTGAATGGATCGCTCTGAATTATTTTTGGCGCGCCATGAAATTTCGACACGGATCGTTTTATAGTCGGCAATAATCCCATTGCTATCTGCCGCGCCTCTTCCATCTGCCGGATCGTCGGAGTAATACACCAGTGTTCTTCGGGTATAGGTCACTCCATTGAGGGTTGAGGTTTCAATTTGCGGCACAATACCTGCAGGAATACCACCCACCACTCCAATGGAGCCGTACGAAAGGCTTTTGAGGTACTCCATGCGCTGGTTTGCGAGCGCAATCGCACCGGCGCGAGCCTTGCTATTGCCAACAACCTCAACCGTGAGCTGAAACGCGGCCGCAATACCCATAAACACAACGAGCATAAGTGCCGTCCCGACAATCGTATCGACGAGTGTAATACCCGCCTGCGCCGGACGTTTTGCGGAAAACACGCGGATGAACCATTGCATGCAGATAAATGTGCCGCCGATGCGGCGTTTGCTAGATATGCTCTGAGAGCTGGTAGATCGGAGAAATCATGGAAATGGCAAAGAAGCCGACCGCGCCGCCGATGAACAGCATGAGGAAGGGTTCGATAATGGTCGACATATCTTTCGTTTTTCGATCCACCTCGGCTTCGTAATATCCCGCAAGACGCTTCAACATCTCGGCGGTTTGACCCGTTTCTTCCCCTACTGCCATCATTTCTCCCACGAAGGCAGGGTAGAGTTTCTCACTGCGCACAAAGGTGGCCGAAAGAGGCTCGCCTTCGCCAACAGATTTTCGCGCCTGCTCAAGCACGACGCGGAAATATGAGTTCTGCACAACCTCCTGAGTAATCTCAAGACTGGTGAGCACGTCCACGCCGGAGGCTGAAAGCGATGCGAGCGTACGCGATGTGCGGGCGGCATTCACTTCGCGCACCATCGGGCCAATGATCGGCATATTCAGAAAGATGAAATCCGCGATGTGATTTCCTTGTTTTGTCTTGGCGAGCAGATAGACCCCGATGACCGCAGAGGCAACGAGCACAATCGCGCCGATCGTGTGCTGGATAAGGAAGTTACTGATCCCAATTACAATTTGCGTCGATTGTGGCAATTCAGCATTCATTTCAGCAAATGTTTGTGCGAGCGTCGGCACCACCTTGATCATCATGAGTACACCAATTCCCACGATGGCAACGAGAATGATGCACGGGTAGAGCATTGCCCCGCGAATCTTCTTTTTCAGATCATACATGCGCTCCATTTGATCTGAGGTCACGGCAAGCGACTGTGCAAGATCGCCACCCTCCTCACCGGCACGCACCATTGCCACCATGAGTTTCGGGAACACCTGCGGATACTTTGCGAGTGCAACGTGGAGTGTGTCGCCGCGGCGCACGTCGCCTGCGAGCTCCGAAATAATGGTGGCTAGTTTTTTATTCTTGGACTGCCGTTCGAGCACTGAAAGTGCGCGCGCAAGCGACAGACCAGCGCCGAGCATCGCTCCAAGATTACGCGCGAGGAGAATTTTGTCGTACTCCTTTACGGTTGAGACCTGTGAGTTCCAGTATGAAAAACTCCACTTGTTCGCGTTCGAGTCCTCATTCACCGAGATCACGCGCGCACCCTCGCGTCGAATGATCTGATACAGCTCAAAGCGATCCGCTGCTTCTGCGACGCCTTTGTAGATTTCGCCGTCATTTTTTTCCGCCGTATAGGAAAAATGCGCCATTACCGCGAAGTATAGCGTGCAAAATCACACGACGTATTGAACTTCGCGTTGTTTGTGTATTCCGAATGCTATCGTAAACACATGAATGCATTCCACATCAAGATCATCGCGATCATCGCGATGCTTGTTGATCACTTTGCACTCTTCTTTTTTCCCGATTCAATGCCGCTGCGCATTATCGGGCGACTCTCATTTCCGCTCATTGCCTGGCTGATCGCCAACGGCGCGATTCATACAAAGAATATTGATGCATATGCGCTGCGCCTCCTGCTCTTCGCCGTTATCGCGCAGATCCCGTACGAAATCGGATTCATGGTCGGAGGACGTCATCCGCTCTTCTTGAACGTACTCTTTACGCTCGCGCTCGGTCTGATTGCCATACGGCACATTCGCGCAACGAATAACCGCACACTTCAAGTGGCTGGGGTCATAGCTCTCATGACGATCGCATCGTTGATCCACGTAGATTACGGCGCACTCGGTGTACTCACAATTGTTT
>CAZVMJ010000108.1:0-3212 GCA_964628005.1 uncultured Candidatus Saccharibacteria bacterium
CAGCATCGAATACCGAGTCATCCTCAGATGATCTTGTGCGAACGGTGCGCGAAGAAACACCTGCATACAATATCGATGTCACATTCAAGCTCTCGGGTATCGCGGTGGTTGATCAGCACATTCAGGATGAAGTGGAGAATGCCATTACCGCATTCCGCAATGAAGCAGCCTCGTTTGATCCGCAGGTGATGACGCGCCCGTACACCTTTACCGGTGATGTTGCTGATATGTACGTTGGTTCCGATGTAGTAAGTACGCGCATCAATTTGTATCAGGACACCGGCGGTGCCCATGGCATGCCGATTGTGCTCGCGCTCAATTACAACGCACGAACGGGAGAGACAATCACGCTCGATCGAGTGCTCGCACTGATCGGGAAGACGCTCGATCAGGTGGCAGCGAGCGCACGTACACAGCTCGCTGAAGAATTTGGTGATTCAGTATTTCCTGAGGGGGTAACAGCAAAGCCTGAGAACTACCAAACCTTCACCATGAACGGATTCAACGTCACGTTTGTATTCCAGGCATATCAGGCAGTGCCGTATGCGGCTGGTATGCCTGAGGTTACGTTTGCCCGCATGGATGAATAGGTATGCAGGATAACCGTATATCGCGAGGACTTCAGATTCTCTCATCATCGCTCTATGATCCTTCCTTTTACGCGGCGATGCGCGAGCGTTCGGTGTGGGTTGGTTTGCAATACGTCGCCGTTGTTGGATTCCTTCTCATGTTTATCGTGGTCTCGCCGGTGTGGATGCTGCTGCTTTCACTGCGTGAATCAACAGTCGACTCCGTCGTTTCAAGATATCCTGATGAGCTTGTCGTCACGCTATCGAGCGGTGTTCTTGCCATCAATCAACCGGAGCCGTACGTGATTCCAAATCCGATTGAGGGAGGCGCTCCGCGAAATCTTTTGGTCTTCAATACGAAGGATGATGAATACACGCCGCGTACGCTTGCGGAAGCTGAAGCGCTCTTGGTGCTCAAGCGTACCTTCGCGCTCGCGCAGGGTGAAACTGCTGAGTCGCCGCCGCAGGCCATTCCGTATGGTTCAACCACGCCGTCGTTCATGCTGAATAAAGAGAAGGTAGTTGCAGCGGGGGAATACATTAAGCCGTATGTGCGTCCGGCTGCGGTTATCGGAGGCGCGCTCTTTTTTGTGCTCGCGGTGCTTGTTGGCGGCGTTGTGTTTACGGCCGTGCACGCAGTCTATCTTTTGATTCCGGCGCTTGCGGTATACGTATACTTTGTGATGACGCGACAAAGCGAATCGCTCACAACCGCATACCTGAGCGCGCTCTACGCATCGCTCCCGATCGCACTCATTTCTGCTGTTGCGGCGCTCTTTGGGGGCTTTCCCGCGTATGCATTTACCGCACTGGTAGTTGCTGTGGTTGTCGCCAATCGGTGGAATACGGACAGGGCATAGCCCGCGCGTTCCGGGGAGTACTGTATTGCTCCGACGCGTCGTGCATCGTGTCGCCGTTAGTCAGAATATATTCTGTCCCGGTATTCTGCCCATGACTGGGTGCCGTTGAGGTATTCGCAGACAAGATTCATTTTCTCGATATCGGTAAACGGAAGGAAATACTCCACATATCCCTCTTGGAGGTCATGCTTTAACGCGTGCTCTTCGCCGCGGAGGTTTGCGATCTTCGCTTTCAGGCTAAACGCTTTATCGACGCCCGTTTTACTATCATCGGTTTGCTTATGGAACGTGAGCCCGTCTTGTCCGACTATGATGTCGATCTCAGATAAAGATTGGCGACTCACCCCCAAATCCATACCTCCTGAGGCGCTAAACGAAGGAGTGGCGAGCGCGGTGTTCGGATGGTTGTGGATCGTGTACCGGGCTTGTCTTTTATGTCGCATGCCGATATCCCTGTCGGCATCGTCCCAGCCTCTTGCTTCTGTGCCCGTAGAAAGTGTAGTGCCGGCATCGTGTTCCGTAAGCATTACTTCAAAAGAAAGCCGAGACATTTTTTCCAAGTCTTCCGGTTTAATATCGCGACGGATGCGGTATTCGCGCGGATGCTTCGTAATACTTTTCGATCCATCAAGGACTGTCTCGTCGTACAGCCTATCGAGAACACTGCCGAAATCTTGTGCCATCGCGTGACTTTTATCCGGAACGCGCTCAAGTCTTCGCTTTTCAAACATGAACCGATTATATATGAAAATGGCGAGGCTCGGCTCCGCTCCACGCTCCTGGGCACTATGCCGAGACATAAAACAAATGACCCCGTCTTGCGACAGGGCCATGTGTGCGGGTCGGCGTGACGATGATCACGCGCGAACGCGCTTGGTGAGCGGATGGACATACAGAATCCAGAGCATCACTGCCTGGCTTCCCAAGAACGTGAGCGGTTGCGCCGCGTCGTTGAATGTCCAGTGCGTGATACTTGCGACGGTGAAGGCGGAGGATGCGCCGACCAACACCCATGCAAGCTTGTCTTCGCGGGATGCGTCTTCCATGGCGGAGACGAACGTCGGAATACAGCCGATGAGCACTGCAAGCAGGCTCAGCGAAACTGCAACCGTCGGATTCCCGGAGAAGTACCAGCCTGCAATTGCGGCGAGCCCGACCATAAAGCAGATTTTGTCGATCTGCGTCCAGCCGGATTTACCGAATCGAATCGCAAGCAGGAGAATCACTCCTGCGCCGCCCGCTGCTGCCGCGATCTGCGGATTCAGCGTTCCGGCTTTGTACATTCCCAGCGCTGTGAGCGCATCAAGTCCCGCCCAGATTGCCCAGCTCGCGATAACCGGCCGGGTTTTTTTCTGGATGATGGGGATTGCGTACCGCACGAGTGCGGCACACATGAGAACGCCACCGATATGTGCAAAGAACTCTGTGCCGAACATGGTCCCTCCTGAAGGTTATGTCGGTGCTACGCGAGTCGTAGCCCGCTGCGCACGGTATGCGAAGCGGGCTACCCGCGATCGGTGATCGCGGAGAAAACGGGTGGAGGTGCGGGGAATTGAACCCCGGTCCAGAAAATGATGCGAAAGTGATTCTACAAGGCATAGTTCATTCAAAGGATTTGAGTGACGCGCGTATGGAATGAACAAGATCGCGTATCACCGGACTCTCTTTCTTTAAGCGCTACACCGGAGTGAATGCAGAGCCGTATCTGATGGATATGACGCTCGTGAACGGGTGATCAGATACACACCGTGCGAACGGTCGCCTGGCTTACGCGAGGACGAGG
>CAZVMJ010000109.1:0-3184 GCA_964628005.1 uncultured Candidatus Saccharibacteria bacterium
GCCGGCATTGAGGCGTGCGCTCAAGGCAAAAAAACTGGCGTTCAAAAAGTAACTATGGCGACGAGTGCGGAAGCGGTGGAGTTCATTTTGGAGAAACTCGGCGATGCGCGCTTCACCGTCCGGCGGATGTTCGGAGAATACGCGCTGTATGCCGACGGCAAGACGGTCGCATTCGTCTGCGACGATCAGCTCTATGTGAAAATCCTGCCTGCGAGTATCGCGCTGGACTCGGTGTGCGAACGCGGAGAGGCGTATCCCGGATCGAAGCCGTACTACGTGGTGGAAGAGTCACAGCTCTCGCAGATCGACGATCTTCCCGCCATTCTCTGCGCGATCGCGGATTCCATCCCGGCGAAGAAGGTTGCGCAGAAATCCCCGAAGATATCGGCGTCGAAGAAGCGTGCGTGATATAAGAAGGCATGAAGAAAAAAGAAGACGCAGCAAAACAAAGCGCGAACGATACCTCATGGGGCAAGGTTGCCACGTGGTACGGCGAATACTTGGATAAGGAGGGAACGTATCAAAGTGATGTGATCCGGCCCAATGTGTTGCGCATGCTCGCGCTGAAACCGAGCGAGCGCATGCTCGATCTTGCGTGCGGACAGGGTTTCTTTTCGCGTGAATTTGCCGCAACGGGCGCGCAGGTAATCGGATGCGATATCGCGCCTGAGCTGATTGCGTATGCAAAGAAATCGGTGCCGAATGTGCAGTTTGTGGTGACACCTGCAAATGATTTACGTTTTGCAAAAGACGCATCGTTTGATGCGGCCGCGTGCATTCTTGCCATACAGAATATTGAAGATATGGCGGGTGTGTTTGGAGAAGTGCGGCGCGTGTTGGTGCCGGGCGGGCGTTTTGTGCTTGTGCTCAATCATCCAACCTTCCGTGTGATGAAGCGATCAAGTTGGGGATGGGATGCCGAAGCGCAGGTGCAGTTTCGCCGTATAGATGGCTATCTCTCACAGTCTCGTACGCAGATTGATATGCATCCGGGTGAGAAGAAAAAGGAACACACCATTTCATATCACCGATCTTTGCAGGATTTCTTTAAAGCACTCACTAAGCATCGTCTTATGGTAACCCGCCTTGAAGAGTGGACCTCGCACAAAACAAGCGAAAGGGGACCGCGTCAGAAAGCAGAAGATCTTGCCCGCAAGGAAATTCCTCTGTTTATGGCGCTTGAGGTACGCCTTATTCCCGAGCACTAGGCTTTGACTTCGTTGTGCGCGAGTCCATACTTTGACTATGAAATCATATGTCGTTGCGTTCTCAATAATTGCCGCTGCCGCCGTGTTCTTTTGGTGGCGTGCGCAGAATCAGGCGTCGGCTGAGTTCGCGACGGACCTCGGTTCGTATCCGTATCAGTGTGACGATACGTTCGCATTCACCATGGTGCCCGGGCCCGACATGGCGACCATTCGGATAGAGCCACGCGCCGCAGCCCACTTTGCTCCGGAAGAGTTGCGACAGGATGTTGCCACATCGAGCGCTGTGCGGTTTGTGGGAACAGCTCTGGTGATGGAAGCGTCGGGTGAGACTGTTACGATTATAGAGAGCGGCCGCATGCACCGCTGTAATCCCGTACCGAATCAGAATGACGCGCCATTTAATTTTGGAGACAGTGTCGGAGTAGACATGCCAAGTGCGGATGCAATTCGCAGCGGTATTATAGGAACCTGGAGGAGCGTACAAGATCCAAAATTTGTACGACGCTTTGAAGCGGACGGCACCGTTACGGATATCTATGACGGTGAGAATACGTCGACCGATACGTGGGGCGTTGCTCAAAAGCAGGATGCAGATACGCTGCCGGAGATGGTTGCCGCAGGTGCTCCGTATGTGCGGCTCACGGGTGACGCCGGAGAGCTTCTGTTCACTATTGATTACCTCACCGCTGACTCACTTGAGATGATGTATCTCGCGCGTGGTTCCGTCCTTCAGTTTGAACGTATTCAATAACGGATCTATACTTCACATATGAACATTCACCCCGCCTTTGTGCATTTCCCGATAGCGTTGCTTACGCTCTACGCGTTGATCGAATTACTCCCGGTTCGAAAGTTTATGCCCTCGGTAGTATGGGATGGCATTAGCCGCTTCATGCTCTACATTGGCGCGCTCGCATCGGTGGCAACGGCAATCACCGGCATTATGGCTGAAGAACAGATTGGTGAATCACCAGCTGTTGAGGCCCATGAGGAGTTTGCTCTGACACTCGTGGCGCTTACGCTTACGACTGCCGCGATCACGTACTTCTGGAAGAGCGAAGGTTCACTTCGCGCATTTGTGCTGAAGGGGCTCGCGCTTGCGCTTTTGGCGCTCGTCTTCATCGTGGGTGCGCTCGGGGCAAATATAGTGTACGGAAGTGGCGTTGATCCGATCGTCACCTTCATTACCGGCATACTCGGTGTTCAGTAAAACAGTACATATGCAAAAAATTACACCGTGCCTCTGGTTCGACATGAACTGCGAGGAGGCAATTCAGTTTTATGTTTCCGCATTTCCGAACTCATCCGTTCGCTCGCTGAAGCGATACCCGGAGGGTGTAACCGATGGTCCGATGAAGGGTATGGCCGGGAAGATTCTCACCGGAATCTTTACGCTGGACGGATACGAGTTTCAGGCACTTGATGGCGGCCCGTACTTCAAAATGAATTCATCCGTTTCATTCATGCTCAATTTTGATCCGTCGCGTGAGCAGGATGCGGAAGGACGGTTGAATGCGCTGTGGGAGAAGCTCGCCGAGGGAGGCGAGGTGCGCATGCCGTTGCAGGAATATGGATTTTCAAAGCGATACGGATGGATCCAGGATCGCTTCGGGGTGAATTGGCAGTTAATTCTCACGAATCCCGCAGGTGAGCCGCGTCCGGCAATCATGCCGTCGCTCATGTTTACGAAGGATGTAAGCGGTAAGGCTGAGGAGGCGGCGCAATATTACGCATCGCTGTTTTCTGATGCGCGGGTGGGCACCGTTGTGAAGTACCCGAGCGGTACGCCGGGCGGCGTGGACGGCGGAGTGATGTTTGAAGAGTTCATGCTTGCGGGGCAGTGGTTTACCGCAATGGATGCAGGTCCGATGCATGACTTCCGATTCAACGAGGCTATTTCATTCAGTATTACGTGTGCAGATCAGGCGGAGGTGGATTTCTTTTGGGAGAAATTGTCTGTCGTTCCTGAGAGCGAG
>CAZVMJ010000110.1:0-2532 GCA_964628005.1 uncultured Candidatus Saccharibacteria bacterium
GGGTATTACAAACGTAAATCCGCTTGAATACGGACTTCCCTTCGAGCGATTCCTCAATCCGGAGCGACCATCCGCGCCAGATATCGACATGGACTACGCCGATAACCGGCGCGACGACATGATTGATTATGTACGCGCAAAATACGGCGACGATCACGTGGCTCAGATCGGCACCTTCGGCACCATGATGGCGCGCGCAGCAGTGCGCGATGTATCGCGCGCGCTCGGCCACCCGTATGCGCTCGGCGACGCGATCGCAAAAGTTATTCCCTTCGGCAAACAAGGTTTCCCCGTAACCATCAAAGGATCACTTGAAGAAGTGCCGGAAATGGCGGAACTCTACAAGCGCGATTCCGATGCGCGCGAAGTGCTCGATCTTGCAATGAAGGTGGAAGGCAATGCGCGCCACGTAGGAGTGCATGCGGCAGGCGTGGTAATCGCCCCCACGCCGGTTACCGATTTCGTACCGATTCAGCCCGATCCGAAAGGAGGAAAAAAGATTACGCAGTACGACATGCACGCCGTGGAAGATGCCGGCCTTTTGAAATTCGACTTCCTCGGCCTCACCAACCTCTCCATTCTTGCCGACTCAATGCAGCGCGTACGCGAGCGCCTGAACGTCGTGATCAATCTCGACAGCTTCCCGCTTGATGACGCAAAAACATACGAAATGCTCTCGCGCGGCGAAACACTCGGCGTGTTTCAGCTCGCCGGCGGCGGCATGACGGCGTATCTCGTGGATCTGAAACCCACCGTGATTCACGACATCAACGCTATGGTGGCGCTTTACCGCCCGGGCCCGATGAATTTCATTCCGCAATATATTGAACGCAAGAAGAATCCCGCGCTCGTTGTGTATCTCGATCCGCGCATGGAAGCGATTCTCAAAAATTCCTACGGCGTAATCACCTACCAGGACGACGTGCTTCAGATCGCAATTGATCTTGCCGGCTACTCGTGGCTCGAGGCAGACAAGTTCCGCAAAGCAATGGGTAAAAAAGTGCCGGCGGAAATGGCAGCACAGAAAGAAAAATTCCAATCGGGCTGCTTAGAGCGCGGCATGAAGCCTGCCGTGGTGCAGCAGCTCTGGGAACAGATCGAAACATTCGCCGCGTACGGCTTCAATAAAGCGCATGCCGCATCCTACGGAAACCTCGCCTACAAAACGGCGTACATGAAGGCCAACTACCCGGTGGATTACATGGCGGCCGTGCTCACCGCAGACGCCGGCGACGTCGAGAAGATTTCAGAAGTTATTTCCGAGTGTAAGCGCATGAAGATCGACATTCTCCCGCCGTCGGTAAATGAAAGCCGCGGTAACTTCACCGTGGTGGACGATCAATCGATTCGCTTTGGTTTGTACTCCATCAAAAACTTCGGATCAGGCGTGGCCGATTCCATAATTGCCGAACGCGAAAAGAACGGACCGTATGCGGATATATCTGATTTCGTCTCCCGCATCCACGACAAGAATCTCAATAAGAAATCTCTGGAGTCGCTCATTCAAAGCGGCGCACTCGATGAATACGGCGAGCGCGGCCAATTGCTCGCGAATATTGAGCGGTTGCTTGAGTTCCACCGCGAACTCACCAAAACGCCCGCCGATCAGGGGTCGCTCTTCGGCGCGCTTTCCGCAGCGCCAGTTGCAGCGAAACTCACCCTCAACCCGGCGCCACCCACACCAATGGATCAAAAACTCGTATGGGAGAAGGAGCTGCTCGGTTTGTATCTTTCGGGACATCCGCTCGATAAGCACAAAGACAAACTCGCCAACGCCAAGAACTCCATCAAACATGCGAAAGAACATTTGAAGAATATCGAAACGGTTATTGCGGGCTACATTGAAACGGTGCAGATTATTCTCACCAAGAAAGGAGAAAAAATGGCCTTCCTTAAAATTTCCGACTTCTCAGATTCGATTGAGGTCGTGGTATTTCCCTCACTGCTCAAAGAACACGAAAAGATGATCGTCTCCGGTAACTGCATCATGCTCAAAGGAAAAATTTCTGAGCGAAACGGCGAAGACAGCTTCGTGGCAGAAAAGGCTCGCGCACTCTAGACATATGCATAAATTCGTGATTTAGTATTTCCGGTCATTTCGACCGAGGAGATACCGATGCCGGCAACCAGTGCCCAAATCTTCGGCGCATGCGCCAAAGCCTTTCATCGCCTGCAGGCACAAGGCGATATCAAGCCCACCGGTGCAGAAACCGCGGTGATTCGGCGCGGCAAGGAATTGCTGCTCGATTACATCGCGGAGCTCTGCAAGCGACAGCCTCACGCGGTTGTTGCCAACCCGGTGCTTCGCGCGCTCGACGATCTGCATCCGCGTAAAGATTACAGCGATGTGGAGCGCGCAATCGGAGACGTGGCGGATCTTGCACTCACCTTCGCGCGTACGCAGCAGGGCCGGAGTCGCTCGAGCAGCCACAAGCTCTTCGAGGCACATTTGTTCTGTGTTCATCTGCGGGATGAATTGTGAAGCGTAGCGGAACACCATTCCGCCCCGAGGGACGCCACCGGCGTCCCTCT
>CAZVMJ010000110.1:2542-3132 GCA_964628005.1 uncultured Candidatus Saccharibacteria bacterium
CCCGTTTTCTCCATTGTTGACATACCATACAAACGTCGTATTATACTTACAGACAAACCGGTCGCACGACCCCCTCACCAAAAGGACGATCTCGATGGCTAAACGGAAGATTGGCTATGCGCCCTGGCGGGCAGCTGCAATTGCAGTACAAGACAGCAGCAACCCCACCAAGCACGCAAACTTCTCGGTGTTCCCCGACTGCCGCGATCAGCTGCGTAAATGCTTCGCTAATCCAAACGGCATCCACGCCCTTCCCGAACAGCATCGCCGGCACCTGAGGAACGCCGTCCGCCACGCCAACCCCGAGATCGAAACCTACCGAGACGTCGAGCAATTCATCCACGAAGTAATCGAAGCGACCCGCGACATCCGCAAGACGCCAACCAGCCTGCGGAAACGCATCACAAAGTTCTTCTTTCGCATGGCCGAGCTCCCCTGGAACAACACGGAGCACAAGGCATCGCGAGAAACCCACGAGCATGCGTGAAGGTACGCATGAACATTCAAAGGCCGCGCTCTAAGAGCGCGGCTTTTTGCACCCCTGTATATTGCTGCTATCATCCGTGAATATGGCTCAAAACCTGGAACAT
>CAZVMJ010000111.1:0-3114 GCA_964628005.1 uncultured Candidatus Saccharibacteria bacterium
ATGGCAGCGAGCTCGAGGAAATTCTTGCGCGCTATCGTGGACACCACGTCTCGTTCCATGTGGAGTATGAGCCGATCGTGCAGGCAAGCGCGGGCGGACGCACTCACACGGATCGTCGGCCGGTTGCGGCGGTGAATGAGGGGCTGCGTATTCTGCTGCCGCTCATCGAGAAGTACCGCATCAAGGCAAAGCTCTGTCACTGGTCGACCGGCGGCGAGAGCTTCGCGATGATCCAGGAGTATCGCAATCGCGGGTGCGACATCGTGCTTGAAGTCTCGCCGCTGCATCTGTACTTCGACACGTCGATGACGGATGCGGACCCGGAGCTTTGGACGAAAATCCAAATGAATCCGGCGATTCAGTCTGCGGAGCATCGTGCCGCGCTCATCGAGGGTTTGCGTACGGGATTCGTGCAGTTTATTGCTACGGATCACGCGCCGCACACCGAAGAGGAGAAGTTCTCGGCGTTCGCGAAGTTTCGCGATGACTATCCCGGAAAGTCGAATGTGGAGATTGCTGCACTCGTGAAAACGAACGCACCGGAGCTCTATCAGGCGACGTGCGTTGAGAACAATCACAGCGGAGCGCCGTGGCTCGATACCTACGGTCTTGTCTGTGCCTGGCTCATGAATACACGCGGGTTTACGGCGAAAGATATCGCGCGTGTATCTGCGTTCCTTCCGGGGCAATTCGTGAACCGGTTTCTGCCGAAGCAGGTGAATGCAAAAGCGTACGGCAAAGGATTTGGCCGCATCGCCCCGGGCTACCTCGGTTCGCTCACGGTACTCAACATGAACGCTGCCACAACAGTGCGTCGCGAAATGCTTCGTACGAAGGTGGGGTGGTCGGCGCTTGAAGGCCAGCGTATGCCTGGCTCAATTGCCGGCGTGTTTGTGCGGGGTGTTTACCACGCGCATCAGTAACACCATCGGTAACACAAGCAGACAATGGCCCCGGGAGGATTTTCCGGGGCCATTTGCATTGGTTACACACTGTGGCCCAAAAGTGAGCGACTTTTCATGTGGGGTATACTCGATGCATGAATAAAGACCAACTCACCAAAAAAGCGCTCGCATTACACAAAAAGCTCGGCGGCAAAATCCGCATTGTGCCAGCTGCACCGGTGAAAAATCGAGCAGACCTAAGCCTCGTCTACACCCCGGGTGTGGGCTATGTGTCATCTCATGTTGCAAAGAATCCGAAGAGCGCTCGCGAGCTCACCATGAAAGGCCGAACGGTTGCCGTGGTTTCGGATGGCTCTGCGGTGCTTGGCTTGGGGAACATTGGCCCGCTCGGTGCATTGCCTGTTATGGAAGGGAAAGCTGCGCTCTTTAAGACCTTTGCCGATGTGGATGCCGTGCCGCTTGTATTGAATACGCAGGACGCGGATGAGATTGTGGAAACCGTGCTGCGCATCGCGCCGGCATTTGGCGGTATTAATCTCGAGGACATCGCCGCACCGAAGTGTTTCGATATCGAGAAGCGCCTGATTGAAGCGCTCGATATTCCGGTGATGCATGATGACCAGCATGGCACCGCAATCGTGGTGCTTGCGGGGCTCATCAACGCAATGAAAGTGGTGAAGAAGGATATGAATAAGACAACGATCGTGGTTGCCGGCGTCGGTGCTGCGGGCGTTGCTACCATGCGTCTCATTAAGCGTTACGCTCCAAAGGCAACTATTTTTGCGGTAGACAGCCAGGGCATTGTGAGCCACGGCAGGACGGACCTGAATACGACGAAGCAGCAGCTGCTTGCCGATGGTGTTGCCGAGGGCTCAAAGGATGGTTCACTCGCTGATGCGCTTACCGGCAGTGATGTATTCCTCGGTGTATCGCAACCGGGCCTTTTGAATGCCGCGATGGTGAAAACCATGCAGCCGGGCGCGGTTGTCTTTGCAATGGCAAACCCAACGCCGGAGATTATGCCGGACGAAGCTAAGAAGGGGGGTGCGGCTGTTATTGCAACGGGGCGCTCGGATTTTCCGAATCAGATCAACAACTCGCTGGCGTTTCCGGGCGTGTTTCGCGGTGCGCTCGACAATAAAGTGCGTGCAATCACCGACGATATGAAAATTAAAGCTGCAAAAGCCATTGCGGCAATCGTACCGAAGCCGAACGCTCAGAAAATCATCCCGGATATGTTCGACAAGAAAGTGGCAAAAGCCGTAGCGAAGGTGATCCGCTAGCGCGGTACAATACGGTCATGAATCCGATGCAGCTCGCCCAGATGAAACGAACGCTCGAATGGGCGACCGTGCAGCTGCATCATAAGGAGCAGGAATACAAATCTGCCGAGCTTGCATTTACGAATGCGAAAAAACACCTGGAGGAGCTCAAGAAGAAGATTGAAGATGACAAGCGGTCGCTCGAAACAATGAAGCGCACTGTGGCACAGGCTGATGATGAGGTGCGCAAGCAGCAATTTAAGGATCGCCGCTAGCCGTGCCGCTGCAAATCTGTGTCCGCCCTCTTGGATTCGAACCAAGGACCGCAGAGGTATAAGCTCTGTGCTCTAACCAGCTGAGCTAAGGGCGGACACAAATCTTCAACAGCTATCGCTTCCTTCTACGGGCTCGGTACTCGAAAGAGCTGAGCGAAGAGCGGGAAACAGAGCGATTATATAGTGTGGATTCCACGCTGTCGCGCCCGGCGCACGTGAGACAATAGATACATGAAAAATATCATCCGATCAGCGGCCGTTGCCGCATTGCTCCTGCCGGTGTTTGCGAGTGCACAAACCAACACCGATGTGGTCACGAAGGCACAGGCGCTGCTGAATCAGATACTGCTCCTGCAACAGCAGATGCAGGGCGGGGCAGCGGTAACGACGGCGACCACGGTCGTTTCCGGATCATGCACGGCACCCACAAAAACACTGAAGCCGGGTTCCACGGGTGCCGATGTCACTGCGCTCCAAACCATGCTCGCTCGTGATCCTGCTCTGTACCCGGAAGGAACGGTATCCGGCTATTACGGTCCGAAAACACAGGCTGCCGTGGGGCGATGGCAGGCAAAGATGGGCATTGTGTCTTCGGGAAGCCCGAGTACGAATGGGTACGGCGCTGTTGGTCCGCGAACGCTCGCTGCCATGCAGGCTGCATGCACCGGCTCC
>CAZVMJ010000112.1:0-3098 GCA_964628005.1 uncultured Candidatus Saccharibacteria bacterium
GCGGAGTGCGCCGCGAATATAGCGGTCGTAGAAAAGTCGGTATTCGGTAATGGATCGTTCCGATAAAAGAACGGTAATCCGCGACCGCTGGGAGAGCGATGCATTTTTGAGTAGCGAGACAAGTACGAGCGTGCTGTCTATTCCACCCGACCACATACAAAAGATAGGGACGTCGAGCGCATCAGCGCGGTCCAGGATTTCGCGGGCGCGTTCGTCGCATACATCACCGAACGATCTGTCCATCTGCCGGAATGCCGGCATCGGTAGTACCGAATCCATGCGCAGCGGAGATCGAATCGTGTGCGTTCGATCGCAAAAGATGGCACCCGCATCAAAGAGGGAGAGATATGCGCTGAGTGCGCGAGTTCCCGGCAGCGATGGGTGCATCTGCTGCGCGAGCGCCGAGGGCTTGTAGTACAGCAGTGACCGCATACTAGCGAAGCGCGTCTATCGATGTATCCTCGCGAAAGCGGCGGATCGCATCGTGTATTTCAGTGACCGTTTTTGCATTGCGAAGCAGTTCAAAGTAGGTGAGCCGCAAGCCTTCGGTGTGCAGTAGCGTTTCTCGTGCACGCTGTGCCGCAAATAAAATATCGCGCGCAGCCTGTTCCATGCCGAGGCTCGTGAGCTGTGCGTGCTGTTGCACGAAGGGGTACTGTCCACGTGCTTCGCTGTCTTTCAAGAAACGTTCCGCTTCAGCACGCTTTTCCATGTAGACGATATCCTGACCGCGGATACCGTCTCCGGTATTGAGTCGCATGTTCGATATTGAGAGTGTGATATGAACCAATGCGTTACGTTTCTCGGTGGCTAGTATCGATCGGGCTCGGAGTTCATCCGTAATGACGGTTTCGGGCGTCGGCATGAGCGTTCGGTTCGGCTTATCCCACATCCACTCCGGGTACTGGGTCGGAGGTATCGCTGCGAGCGGGTAGTTCGACGTGTAGTTTGGAAAGTGTGTGTCGGGCGCCCAGAACGCGCTCGGCGTCATTTTTTGCAGGTGGTGAATGACGAACATATGGTGGCTGACCGTCAAAATAACGCGAGTTGCAGCGTCGAATAGGAGGTGCTGCGGCTTCATTTCAAAAGTATACAATACAGCCGTATGCGCAAATTTTGGTACGTTCTCGGCCTTCTCGCACTTGCGGGCGTGCTTTTGCTAGTACCGTCATTCCGTTCGGCGCTGATCTCGGCCGTCGCGTCTGTGCAATTTCGCGCTGAAATTAGGGCCGTGGTTGCGTGTACGGAGGAGAAGAATGCAACAGTGTGCGCACGACCGATCATACAGAAGATGCTTGGGGCACGCTCTGGCACCGATATCATGAATACACTCTCCGGGGTGCTCGACGCCCAGCAATGTCATTACATAGGACACGTTGTGGGGCAGCAGTCGCAGATAAGAATTCAGGATATCGAAGCATCCATTATGCAGTGTGATCGCAGTTGCGATTCGGCATGTTTGCACGGCATTATCGGTGAGGCGTTCGCGGAAGAGCTTGGTATGGGTTCACCCGATGAAGCCGATATCGATCTCTCGCATCTGTCACCGGACGATGCAAAAAAGATTGGCATACGGCTTTGCACCTCACCTGAAACATGTCACGGCGTAGGGCATGCCCTCTATCAGGCATTCGAGTCATTTGAACCCGCACTGGAGGTGTGTCGAAATATCGGCGAGCGACAGACTGTTTTCTACTGCCAGCAGGCGGTATTTATGGAGTACGCGGACATCCTGTATTCGCGCAATATGCGTGCCGTGAACGATACCGAGATGCCGACGCTACAGGAGCTCCGCACGCTCTGTCCGAGCCAGTCCGGCCCTATTGAGCGCCGTTCGTGCTTCCGGTATTTCCCGCGCATGTATATTTCAACGCTTACCAAGGCGGGTTCGTCTACTCGTGAGGCGATGATCGGTCTGCGTCAAATGTGTCGCACATACGCAGCGATCGATGATCGCATCAACTGCACGATCGGAATCGGTGTCTACAACTCATACTATGTGGTCGAAGATGTGCCGCGTGCGGTCAATGAATGTCTCGCCCTCCCCGAAATAGGGGATCAGGCGGCGTGCAACTTTGGACTGGTGTCGGTTGCAACACAGGATCGTCAGCAAGCGACCATCGCATTCTGTCGGGCAATACCCGATGAGGGGCTCCGCGGGGACTGTTATCACGCAGTATTTTATTTCCTCAACAGACTCGGAACACCGGTACCTGAAGCGCTTTCGCTGTGTGAACGTGATGCGCAGTGCCTTTCGCGTGCCGAAGATTTCCTGAAAGAGCCCTCGATTCGTATCAGGCAGCGATACAAGATATAACGGGATATACTGGCCGAGTCTATGGGAGCGCTCCGATACGGCTACAACGACACGACTGCACCGGGCCATTTCTGGATTCGCTTTGCGCCGTGCACGCGAGCGGCTTTGTCGTGGAAAGAGGAGGTGTTCACGGCTGCGCGCGATATTGCGGCACGCACTAAGAAGCCGATATGGGTGTGCCTCTCGGGTGGTATTGATAGCGAAGTTGCGTGCCGTGCATTTAAAGAACAGGGTATTCCGTTTCGTGTACTCACACTCGCACACACGACGGGTGCGAATGGTGGAGACGTCGGTCACGCGGTGCGATGGTGCCAGGAGAACAGCATCGAGCAAGAGATTGTGCCGATCGATATGCAGGAATTTCTAACTGATGATGTTGAGCGCTATGCGCAGAAATATGCAGCGGTGCACCCGTACCGGTATCTGCAGCTTAAGCTGATGGAACTTATCGAAGATCGCGGTGGATTTGCGGTAATCGGCAGCGGCGAGCAGCTCTATGAGGCTGATCTCTCGAAACCAGTGCTCGTTAAATCGGATCTGCGATTGCCGCTTACGAATGGTCACGCGGTCCCGCTGGCGTGGTGTGCGGACAACAACACCGATCACGAGCCCTTTTTTCACTACACGAATCCTGAGCTTGCGCTTTCATACATGCGCATGCCGCTTGTTGATTTTGTACTGAACAATCCGGAGACATTGTTTCGAAACGTGACCAACATTTATACGCTCAAGCGAATCGTCTATCAGTCGGTGTTCACCGATCTTGCACTCCGGTATAAGG
>CAZVMJ010000113.1:0-3043 GCA_964628005.1 uncultured Candidatus Saccharibacteria bacterium
CCACCCATCGTGGTTATTGAATACGTAGTTGGTCTTCTGTTTCAGCTCTATCACCTTCTCAATAAGCTTCTCAACAAGCGCCTTCGGGTCCGAATCAAAAACGATATTCGCGTTTGGACGATGCGCGGCATCAATAATGAGATCGAGTAGCTCATCGGTATCTGCCTGCGAGCGCAGAACACCAATCGGGCGATGATCTTCAAAGGCGACCGCAAACTCATTGATGGTACCGATGCGGCCCGGGCCGATGATCATTGCGTCTGAGGAGCGGACAAAAAGTAGGTCGCGGCCGGAGTAGCCAAAGCCTGTGTACATAACGACATCCATGAAATCAAGCGGGAGCTGGTACACATCAACATGCTCGCGTTCTGTGGCCGCCGGCGAAAAACCGATGGAAAAGCCACATTCATCTTTCGCACCCATTGCGGCATACAATGGAAACCCGGTGGTTGCACCGGTGGTAATGATAGCGCCATGCCGTGCAATTTCACGACCGATTTCTTTCGCTTTCTCGAACGCATCGAGTCCGGCATACGTTGTATCCGCAGCACCAGAGACGCCGATTTTTACAACGCCGTAGCCGTCAGGAAGACGACAAAAGTTCTGCGGCACTGCAGTGTGATTCGGATGGAGTAGTTTCTTCATCGCCTCTCAAGTATAACACCTTGTCTATAGACGCATGTCGATAGCTGTGAAAATGTTAGAACTCAATATCGTGCGATTCGTTTCGCTTCGGTACAACGGTATCAACACCGAGAAAATCATGCAGTCGTTGGCCGAGGAAAAGCGATGATTTCGTCTCCCCCATCGCGACAAATACGCGCGAGAGTTGCTCGCCGGCGCCTTCCACAAATGAAATAAGCTGATCGCGATCGGCGTGGCCCGAATAGCCGGTGAGCGCAGAAATTTCCGCGTGTACGCGAACGTACTGCCCATCAATTTGCACCTTATCAGCACCATCCTGCAGACGACGGCCCAGCGTTCCCGGCGCCTGATATCCCACAAAGAGCACCGATGCGCGCTTATCACCGAGATACTCGAGTTCGTGACTGCGAATACGTCCACCCGCCGACATACCCGCGCCCGCAATAATTACCTTCGGATTATCGGCACGGTGAATCGCCAGCGAGTCGTGTTTGCTGTTCACGACCGTAAGGCCGGGAAAGGTAAAGAGATCATCTCCGGATTCAATCTTTTTTCGCGCCTCTTCGTTAAAGAGATCTGCGTACGTGCGGAAAATCGGTGTAATGCGCGATGCGAGCGGCGCATCGAGAAACATTGTGATCGGCTGCATCGAACCATCGGCGATCATCTCATTCATTTCGTAGAGCAACACCTGGGTACGTTCAATGGAAAACGACGGAATAAGCAGGATACCGTTTTTGCGTCGTGTTTCTTCGATTGCGTCGCGCAGGTGCGCACGGCGCTCATCTCTTCCCTCATGTGTACGGTCACCGTAGACACTCTCCATCACGATGTAGTGCGCACCCGCTGCCGATTCCGTATCGCGCAGGAGCGGCTCCGGCGTGTTGCCAAGGTCACCCGTGAAGAGAATGGTGCGATCGTTGCGCGTCATTCGCACCAAGGCGGATCCCAAAATATGTCCGGCATCCTGCAGCGTGATCTGCACATCGCCCACCGTAAACGACTGATGGTAGTCAAAACCCTCCCATTGCGAAAGCGCCTGCTCCGCGTCGTCGGTCTCGTAGAGCATGTCGCAGCCATGTTTCTCCGCCTCGTCGCGCATAATGCCCACCGAATCTTCAAACATGATCGCGGAAATATCTTTGGTGGCGCGCGTCGAGTAAATCGGGCCACGATAGCCGTCGCGTACCAGCTTCGGGATACGACCGATGTGGTCGGCGTGTGCGTGCGTAACAACAAGCGCGTCTATCTTTCGTACATCGTATTCAAACGCCTGGTAATTCGATAGATCACACACCTTCTCCTGCTGTTCAGTACCGCAATCAACAAGAATTTTATGCGTGCCTGTATCGAGCATGAAATTTGCGCCCGTTACCGATCCTGCGCCTCCGTAGAATGTGATGGTTGATTTCATATCTTTATCCAGCGTGTTGAATACCAGGCAAGCATGGCCCCTAATGCATCGAGTATGACATCTTTTGCCGTGTCCGCGACCCTACTCATAAAAGGCGACGCGCCAATGTCGTATGCCACTTCCCACAGCTCCCACGTGATGCCGATTACAAGCAGAAATGCCACCGTGTGCCCGAGCGATATGCGGCGATTGTAGCGAAGATAACCGAGCCAGAGCGCAAAATATCCCACGACCACTCCGCCCAAGAAATGCTCGTAGGAATCCCACCACCAATACTGAAATGAATACTGCAAAACGAGGTCGAAATACAGGAAGCTCACCGCGAGGAGCGCACCAAGCAGCGCGCAGGCACGGAAGTACGCGTTGAACATTGAGAGGCATTGTAGCAAACAAAAAATACCGCTTTTGAGCGGTATTTTTTGAGGCGGCAGATACAGTAAAGCCCGGCTCTGAAGTCCAGGTGGGAGCCCGCAGCGGGTTCGTCTGAAATCCCGTAAAGGTTCTCATTGGAATACCGACTATAGAAGGCCGCCCTTATCTTTACTAAGCAGGTTTTAGTACCTGCCGCTGATTTCGAGTATACCGCAGGCACAAGAAATGCGAATGAAAATCGTGATTACACAACAAAACACCGGCCTGTGGCCGGTGTTTTGTTTAGAGATGTTTTTTCAGTTCCATGATCGAACTGTGGTTCGGATGGTACTGGGTCGTGTGGAGCTTATCCCCCTCGACGTTAAACATTGCGTGCGGACTCGCACCGTCAGGATGATACTCAGTGGCGTACGCCTTCGATCCGCGGATCGCGAAGATCGGCTTCGCCCTATCAACCTGCCCATTTTTTATGTCGTAGATGTGACCTTTTGTGCGGTCCATCGCCATAATCGGCTTCGCCGTATGAAATCCTCCAGCGTGACCGTATGTCGACTGATGAAGGTATTCCAATCCCATAGCACTATTCTACTCGAAAATATTCTCGAGCTCCTT
>CAZVMJ010000114.1:0-2940 GCA_964628005.1 uncultured Candidatus Saccharibacteria bacterium
AGCCTTATCAATCTGGCTGTCTGGCATACGTGCGCGATACAGACCATCCTTCCCTGCATCGGCCTGCGCGGTTACAACAATGTAATGAATTGCGGGTATCACCGGCGTTGCTGGATCGGCCGCCTCCCATTTCGCAACCTCTGCACGCAGTTTATCGAGCATGATGTCTTCCGGATACTCGCCAAGCACACCCATGCCCTTTGAATAGAAGTTTCCGTAGTACGCAATAACTCGGTTAAACGGAAGTAATGCTCCCGCATTCGGGTACGCCGCACGCACCGGCCACTTCGGTGGCGTGGATGTGCCGTAATTATTATTCAAATACATCTCATAGTACGGACTCGATGTGGCAATACCCGCGTTTGCGAGCATCTTTTTATCGTATGCAGCACGATCCAAAACCGGCTTTGGCGGCGTGGTATCAACTGCGATTATCGGCGTAGTCGTTGCTCCGCGTGTAAAAGAGACCTTGGGCGCAGCAAGGATAGACGCCACTGACGCAACGGCAATAAGCACACCAAAGAGTGCGCCAAGGGAAACAGCGGTCGGATTGATCGCCGGTTTTTTATTCCTGCTCATGAGTTACCGTACCTGCTCCACGTTCAGGTACATGTTCAACAAAATGCGCTTCGCGCCCCTCTGTACGACGCGGTGTTCGTCTCCGAACCACAATTCCAAGCGAAACGACAAACGCGCCAAGAACAAGAAAAATCACTGAATCCCACGAATTCGGGAACCCTGGAAACGGCAAAATGGCGACAAGCGCGCCGGAGAGCATGATCAGAGAATCGAGTGTCATGCGGAGGAGTATACCGCCTCACCTACGCCTCAACAATCACAACAAATTCTCCGCGCACCGCTTTTCTTTTTTCAAGCGATACTGCAACCTCAAGTGCTGTCCCGGAGACAATCTCCTCATGCATTTTGGTCAATTCACGGCCGATGGTGACACGGGCGGCGGGCGCAACCGCCTGCAGCTCCTTCAAAAACTTCAGTATGCGGTGCGGCGATTCATACATAACAACCGGAATAGCACTTTTCGCGATGCCGGCGATGGCCGTTTGGCGCCCCTTCTTGTGCGGCAAAAATCCAATGAATGTAAATTGCGTCGCATCAATACCGGCAATCGATAGCACGGCAGTGAGCGCACTCGCGCCAGGAATCGCATCGATAATAGCTTCCGGCGCGTGCGTGCGTACGTACGCAACAAGTCGCGAGCCCGGATCCGATATACCCGGCGTCCCGGCGTCGGTCACCAGCACCACATGTTCACCCTCATGCAGACGCGCAACAACCTCTTTCCCCTTGCGACTTTCAGTCGCGGCATCCATGCGCTGCACACTCGTTCGCAATCCATAGTGCGCAAGCAGTTTCGAAATAACGCGCGTATCTTCGGCGTAAATCACATTTGCCTCCTTCAGATTCCAGAGCGCGCGAAATGTAATGTCACCCATATTTCCGATAGGTGTTGCGACGACCGAGAGGCGTCCGTTCGGGTTCGGGTGTTCGATGCCCTGTTCCATGAGAGGACGCTATCACTAAATGACGTGCGATGCGAGAGACGGAGGCTAGTCGGCTATCTGCTCTGCAACCTTGTAGATATCCCCCGCACCCATCGTGATGATGATGCTGTTTTCATCCTCGGTGAGCAGAACCTGCCGGATCGCATCAAAAGACGGAAGCGCGTCAGCGTCTCCTCCCCGCTCCTGCACGCGAGCGGCAAGTGCCTCGCTCGAGATAGTGGGATCCGGCTCCTCGCGGGCGGCGTAAATCGGCGCAATGAGCGCGCGGTCCGCGTGTGCAAGCGCTTCTGCAAATTCTTCAAAAAACGATTTTGTTCTGCTGTAGAGATGCGGATGGAATGCCACCACAATGCGGCGTCCCGGGAACTTTTCCCGTGCGGCGGCAATGGTTTTTTGAATGGCCGTGGGGTGATGTGCATAATCATCAAAAACCTGTGCGCCTTTCGGTGTTTCGCCGCGCGCCTCGAAACGGCGCCACGAGCCACGGAAGGATGAAAGCGCTTCATCCATAACGTCTTCGCTCAGCCCCGGATACGCAGCAAACGCCGCGGCTTTCGCAGCGCGCGCATTCATCTTGTTAAATTCTCCGATCTGATTGAGCTTTTGAACTCGCAGCGAGGTGTAGTCGATCACGGTTGCATGCGCACTATCGAGTACCGCCGCAATCACGGGATCATGAGGATCGGTGATGATTGCCCCGTCGTGCGGCACACGAGCGACCGCCGCACGAAATGTATCCTGCAATGCGTCCAGGTTCGGGAAATAATCCGTGTGATCCAGCTCAATATTTGTTATGACCAAAATAGTTGGCGCAAGCTTCAGCAAATGATCGCGGTACTCACACGCTTCAACCACAAAGACATCAGGCGATCCAGGCAGAAAATTTGATTCAAAATCGCGCACAATGGAGCCCACTATGGCCGTCGGCTCTTTGCCTGCATGGTGCAAGATTTTTGCGAGCATTCCTGTCGTCGTCGTCTTACCGTGCGTCCCCGCAACAGCAATGGTGCGCGCTTTCCTCGTAACTTCGCCGAGCGCCTCAAAATACGACATCTGCATGATACCGGCGGCCGCTGCTGCTGCACGCTCCACATTTGAGGCGGGGACCGCATCGCTATAAATAAGCAGTTTTGCATCCGCGATAGCTCCGCTTCCAATGGTGACCTCCATGCCTTTTGCCGAGAGCATCTGTGTCGTCGGCGATTCGTCGCGATCAGACCCGGTTACCACATGCCCGGTGTGCGCGAGATATTGCGCAAGTGCCGACATGCCAATGCCGCCAATTCCCACCATATGTATCCGCCTTGGAAGCGCCATACGAAACATGCTACCACTAACCGGTAATCTCGATTGTATATGACGTGTCCGGGAAGTATTCACCGACGAGTCGACGAAATACCGGAGATTCTGCACTGAG
>CAZVMJ010000115.1:0-2939 GCA_964628005.1 uncultured Candidatus Saccharibacteria bacterium
CCCACATCCAATCGATATAAATGCGGTTGTTGCTGAGATACCGCTCTCAAAAGATGTTGATGGAATTAGTTCGCTTGCCGGAGAGCATAGCAGGCTTACGCATGCACCTGTTGCGCTTGCGGTGAGGGAGATTCTCAACCGAGAGGGTATTCGGGTAGAAGGGCGCCGCGCAGTTGTAGTAGGTGCCGGGCGTCTCGTCGGCGTACCGGTGGCGGAGTACCTTGCATCCGAAGGTGCAGATGTGACGCGGTACACACTCAGTGAGGGGTCTATGTCGGATGTTGCCGAGGCCGATATTTTGGTGCTTGGAGCAGGCGAGCCGCATTTCATCAAGCCGGAACATATAAAAGAGGGTGTCGTACTCATTGATGCGGGAACATCAGAGAGTGCGGGGGTGGTGATGGGTGATGCGGATCCTCTTTGTGCGCAGAAGGCTTCTCTCATGACACCGGTTCCGGGAGGTGTTGGCCCCATTGCGGTGAGCATGATCTTCAAAAACATCCTTGATCTCGTACAGCGGCCAGCCTGACGCCTCGGGAGGGTCTATAAAACGGCTCAAAACGGTCATTTCACGGCCTTTCCTTTTATGACCAACTGCGTATACTGAACGCCCATATGACAGGACGTCGGGTTGCAGCATTTCTCATACTTATTATCGGCGGGCTCCTCGGCTGGTATCTCTATCAGGGGCAAATTACTGGTACACGCGTATTTAAGCTCGGACTCGACCTCTCCGGTGGTACGCAGCTGACATATCGCGCAGATCTCTCATCGATTCCCGAGGGGGAGGTTACGGATTCAATGGAGGCGCTTCGCGACACTATCGAGCGCCGTGTGAATCTGTTCGGTGTTGCTGAGCCTCTTGTGCAAACGCAGACATCAAGTGCACTCTCAGGAGCAAAGGAAGAGCGATTGCTCATTGAATTGCCTGGTGTCACCGACACGGAACGTGCCATTGCGCTCATCGGTCAGACACCGGTCCTTGAATTCCGACTCCTCAAAGAGGGCGTTGAGCCGCCGCAGGATGACATGCCCATGGCAAGTACGAGTCAGTACTTTGAACCCGCTGCGATTACCGGTAAGCACCTTGAGAGCGCGCAGCTCCAGTTTCAGTCAGGTGCAGGCCAGGCGGGATCCGCAGTGGTAGTACTGAATTTCAATTCAGAGGGTGCGGACATCTTTGAAAAGCTGACGCGGGAGAATGTAAATCGGTACTTCGGTATCTTCCTCGACGGAACGGCGATTTCTATCCCGGTGATTCGTGAAGCGATTCCGGGCGGCACCGCGGTCATTTCAGGGAACTTCACTCCGGAGAGCGCAAAAGAGCTCGCACGAAACCTGAACTACGGTGCGCTTCCGGTGCCGATTGAGCTTGTGTCTACGCAGACCGTCTCCGGCACCCTTGGTGGCGAAGCAGTTAATCGCGGTATCTGGGCAAGTATTTGGGGTTTTGCGGCCGTCGCACTCTTCATGGTGCTGTGGTACCGCTTGCCGGGCATCATTGCCGTAATTGCACTTGCGCTGTACGTGATTGCGAACCTCGCATTGTTTATGTTCATGCCGGTGACGATTACCGCCGCGGGTATTGCGGGACTCATTCTCTCAATTGGTATGGCGGTTGATGCGAACATTCTTATCTTCGAGCGCATCAAGGAGGAGTTGCACGCAGGTAAGACGACTGAAGATGCAATTCGCGAAGGCTTTGCTCGTGCATGGCTTTCGATCCGCGACTCAAACATTTCTTCGATCATTACTGCAATCATCTTGTTCTGGTTCGGTACGTCGCTCATCAAGGGGTTTGCGCTCGTGTTTGGTCTTGGCGTGATCGTCTCAATGCTTACGGCAATCACTGTGTCGCGCACACTGCTTCGTGCGCTTGGTATCAACGCGAAGCATGGACTCGGACGCTTCTTATTCGGTAGTGGTATTCGCGCTTAAGGTATGTACGTAGTACGAAACAGAAACGTTTTCTTCTTCATCACAGGACTGCTTGTCGCGGCGTCTATTGCAGCGCTCGCTACATTCGGACTGCACTTCGGAACTGATTTCACTGGCGGTACGCTGGCGGAGGTTCGCTACGAAGGGCAGCGCCCGGCGCCGCAGCTCATTAATGAAGCACTTACCGGTGCAGGTTTTGAGGGGTACTCATTGCGCGAAGCAGGGGATGATAGTTACATCCTGCGCGCCGGCAATCTCACTGATATTCAACGCTCATCGCTTCCCGAATTGCTCTCAGGAGGCGATGCGTATCGCGGTGAAATCACACAGCTGACTGAAGTGGGTCCGACCATTGGTATGGAGCTACGCAACAAATCAATTGTTGCTGTTGCGGTCGTGCTCTTGTGCATCATGCTCTTCATCGCCTTTGCGTTCCGTCATGTGTCCGAGCCGGTCTCTTCATGGACCTACGGCTTGATTGCCATCGTGACGCTGCTGCACGACGTGATTATTCCGCTCGGTGCGTTCTCTATTTTTGGATATCTCTGGGGTGCCCAAGTAGACACGCTGTTCGTAACGGCATTGCTCACTATTCTTGGCTTTTCAATCCACGACACCATTGTGGTGTTCGACCGAACGCGTGAGAACCTGCGCATCAACCACGAGAAGGGTCGTAAGGAACCGTTTGCGGAAACGGCTGGTCGCGCATTGAATCAGACGATGGTTCGATCCATCAATACGTCGGTTACAGTCGCCATCTCGCTCACTGCGCTCTTCCTTTTTGGTCCTGCATCCACGAAAGATTTCGCGCTGACGCTGCTCGTCGGTATCGTTGCGGGTACGTACTCATCGATCTTTTTTGCAACGCCGCTGCTCGTTACGTGGGATTCGTGGCGCCGCAAATAAGCGCCTCGTTTGACACCCAAGTGCTCGGTGCTAGTATGGAAAATATGAATCGTCAGGGTACTACCTATATGGCTTTCTGGTCGTTCTTCTTTACG
>CAZVMJ010000116.1:0-2892 GCA_964628005.1 uncultured Candidatus Saccharibacteria bacterium
AATTGCCCCACGACCATCAAGTGCAGCCGTTTCTTTTGCAATTCCGCACGCGCGCACGCCGGGCATCGTGGCACAAATGTTAATAATGGACGCTTCTACATCCTCGGCCGTAGGCTCCGCGCGGCGATCATACGGCGCCACAATCTCCACCTCTCCATCCGCATTCACAATCGCACCCACAGGGTGATGCGCAGCATTTCGCGCAATCAGCGACTGTGCGCTGCCAAGGAGAAATGAATAGAGTTCGTCGGATTCTTGATGGGCCATACATTCAAAACACCGGCCTCTCGGCCGGTGTGTTTGATTTACTTACATGTTTCCTGCTTTCAGGTCGTTGATCACGTCGTCTACCGTCGTGTCGCGCTCATACGGAGCTGCCGGAGCGGATGAATCAGAGGCATCGTCATCTGAACCGAGGCTTCGTGAGGTCCCGCGATCAGAACCTTCCGGTTCTTCGATCTTCAGGTTCACGCGCGCATCGTACTTCATGCCGACGACGCGAAGGATGGTGCGGATCGCTTTTGCGGTTGCACCGGAGCGGCCGATCACTTTGCCCATGTCGTCCTTGTGGACGGCGAGCGTGAGCAAGACACCCATTTCATCAACCTGTCGGTTGATCTTTACGTCTTCCTGGTGGTCAACGAGCGCCTTGATAACGTACTCGAGAAATTGCTGGTCGCGTTCCATATCAGTCGTACAATCGTTAGCTAATTACTTCTAGCGTACCGCCCGGGCGGGGTCGGGTCAAAAAAAACCTGTGGGTTGCTGCGCGAAGCAGCCGGACATTATTCCGTCTTTGCTTCTTCCGCAGCCGGAGTTTCCTCTGCTGCTGCAGGTGCTTCTTCAGCTGCCGGAGCTGCAGGTGCTGCAGCCTTCGGTTCCTCTGCCGGCTTCTCCGGTTCTACGAACTTCGGGAGCACGTTAATTTTCTTCTCATTCAAGATGCCTGCAGATACAAGCATGTTGTGCACGGTGTCAGACGGCTGTGCGCCAACCGACATCCAGTACTTCACGCGATCAGTATTGATCGTGCGCTCCTTGGAGCGAGGATTATAGGTACCGACTTTTTCGACGATGTTACCCGTCTTCGGTCCTTCGGTGTGTTCCACCACAATAAGGCGGTATGACGGCATATTGATGCGGCCAACGCGCTGCATTCGGATTTTCAACATGGCGGCACCTTATCAGAGTTGGCACCGACCGTCAAATCGTGGTCTCGTATGGTGCCACAATTCCCGGGTGAAATAAACCACTCCACTCCGGTGTATCTATAGATACGAGTATGAGGAGAATGAAACGACTCCAAAAAATAAGCACGATTCCGGTCCTCGCTGCGCTGCTTTTGAGCGCCAACATGTCGGCGCTCAATAACCGCCGCAGCCCCGATACAACCATCCAGGACAGCGTGCTGGAGGATACCGTGGATGCGGCCCAATCACACAAGCCGCGCCGCATCGCCTAAAAGCGATACGACCGACGAATAACTCCGTCGGTCGCACTGTTCGCGTCTTCTGTATGAACTAGTCGTCGTACGCCGGTGCGCACGTTCTGTTGCTCTCACGTGCGACTCGGATCGGAATGTCTTCGATCACCGCAACAATACACCGCTCCCCGCGAACCGCCTCCGCGACCGCTTCGGATGCATTAAAGCTAATGTGCCCGCTCGTGTGGCTCGACACATACGCATCGATACCGCCGCAGCGTGTCACCAGCTTCTCCGCATGATGAAGATCGTAGCCTTCCCGTACGTACGCCATAAAGCGCATGTAGCATTCCTCCTCTTTGGACGAGCCCCAGCTTCGCCACGAGAATTATGCAATATCGCCCTTCAGACGCAACAGCCGCCGGAGATTAGCGAGACAGATTGATGAATGGCAATGTCGCACCCGGAATCATTTGGGTCGGAAGCACACCATTCCACTTCTCCACCGCTGCTCGCTCAACTTCAAGCTGCTGCAACTGAATGTACTTCTCGTTATTTGCAGCTTCAGATTTCACTCGAATCGCCTGCGCCTGAAACTGTGCTGCAGCGAGGTTATTCTCTTCGGCCAAGGCATCCTGTTCAGCTGTAACCTTCGCTTCAATAGCCGCGTTGAACGTCGGCGAGAAATTGAAATTCACGATTGATACCGCGGTAACTTCAATATCGCTTGATCCAAGCCGCTCGGAAAGCAGCGAGTGAATTTCCTCCGTTACGAGTGCGCGCTTCGTAAGCAACTCCTCGGCCGTGTATTTCGCAGTGACCGCCTTGGCAACTTCCTGAACTGCAGGATCAATGACACGAGCTTTGTAGTCTGTACCGATATTTACGTACAAATCAGAAACGCGTGCGGGATCAATGTTGTAGTTGACCGCAACGGTCGCATTTACCGTCTGCAGGTCCTTTGACGCGGCGGACGCCTCCGTCTGTTCCTTCTGAGTTCGCACTTCAAATTTCGTCACCCGCTCAACTACAGGCACGACAATATGAAAGCCCGGATCAATGGTGCGCGAGAACGCGCCAAGGCGCGTTACCACTCCTCGCTCACCCGCATCAATGATCGCGAATGGCCAAATGATGATTACGAATAGAATGGTGGCGATAATGGCACCAACTTTTACGGCGATACGAGGATTAAACTGCGGCGACATATGTGATGATTAACTCTAATGAATACATAGTACTCTTTACCCGATATGTCTCAACTCAAAGAATGGCTATGGGCGACAGTGATCGCAGCACTGGTTTGTGGAGCAGGATTTGCCGTATATGCGCGGTTCTTTGCACCATGCAATCCTTCAGCCAAAGATTGCGGTACATCAGTTAGCGCCAGGACCGAAAGTCCCATAGAAAAATCCCCTGACGAGTGGTCGCCGGTATCGAAATACTACTTTTCTATTACCCTTCCCGGC
>CAZVMJ010000117.1:0-2878 GCA_964628005.1 uncultured Candidatus Saccharibacteria bacterium
GAAAGTAGTGTATCGGGTGGTGGCAGCGAATCGCCACCGTTGGTTTGGAAAGCGGTAATGCAGTATGATGGCCTCCGGGCCGGAATGGCGGAATGGTATACGCACACGACTCAAAATCGTGCGGGGTAACCCTTGAGAGTTCGAGTCTCTCTTCCGGCACACAAAAGCAACAGGCGGGCACAACCCGCCTGTTGTGCTGCAGGGGTGCGTGCCTCCGCGCCCGCAAAGCGCCTCTGTGTGCTAGTCTGTCTACGGTCAGCCGGCGCGATAGGTATCAGACGACGATCCTAAAAATCCGTCAACTTCCAGCGCGGCGACACCTTGCAATTCGTCACTATTATTTTGTAACAACGGTATATGTCATCGGAATCTGCACGCACACGAACCTACATCAAAGACCTCTCAGGCCAGATCGGCAACGAGGTGGTGGTGGAAGGCTGGATTCATATTCGCCGCAACCAGGGCAAAATGATTTTCTTTGAGCTGCGCGATGTGAGCGGCGTGGTGCAGTCTATTATTTTGCCCAAGAGTCCGGCGCTTGAAGCGGCAAAAGATATTAAGGAAGAATTTGTGGTGCGCGTGGGTGGCATCGTGCGCGAGCGCCCCGAGCAGAACAAGAAGGCGAATGTGCTCAACGGCGACATCGAGCTTGAGATCGTAACGATCGATGTGCTCAACACGAGCGCCGTACCGCCGTTTCCAATTCACGAAGACACGCACGTCGTAGACGAATCGATTCGTCTTGAATACCGCTATCTCGACATGCGCAACGCGCGCCTGCACAAGAATATTGTGAACCGTTTCAAGGTGCAGCACTTCCTTCGCACCATGCTTGCCGAGCGCGGCTTTGTGGAAGTGGAAACGCCGATGCTCTCGGCGCCCACGCCTGAAGGCGCGCGTTCATTCGTGGTACCGAGCCGCATCTACCAGGGAACCTACTACTCGCTCCCACAATCCCCGCAGCAGTACAAGCAGCTTTTGATGGTGGGCGGCCTCGAGCGTTACTTCCAGTTTGCGCGCTGTATGCGCGATGAGGACACGCGCGGCGACCGCCAGCCTGAATTCACGCAGCTCGATATGGAGCTCTCATTTGTAACGCAGGAAGATGTGATGGCGCTCAACGAAGCGCTTATCATTGCGCTCGTGGAGAAGCTCTACCCGCACAAGCGCATTCAGCAGGTGCCGTTCCCGCGCATGAGTTACGCGGAGGCGATGGAGAAATACGGCAACGACCGACCGGACATCCGCACCGACAAAAATGACCCGAACCTCCTCGCATTCCTCTGGGTGGTGGATTTCCCGATGTTTGAAAAGACAGGGGATGAAAACTTCGACGACACCGGCGAGTGGACGTTTACACACAATCCGTTTTCACGCCCGAAAGATGCATACATGGATTCATTTATGCGGGGCGAGAACATTGGAGACATTCTTTCCACGCAGTACGACATCACGCTCAATGGGTTTGAAATTGGCGGCGGCAGCATCCGAAACCACGACTCTGCCGCGCAGCGAAAGACGTTCGAGATTATGGGCTACGCACCAGAGCGCATCGATGCCAACTTCGGACACATGCTGAAGGCGCTTTCCTTTGGTGCGCCGCCGCACGGCGGTATTGCGTGGGGCTTTGATCGCCTCATGATGTTGCTCGAGAACGAGCCGAACATTCGCGAAGTAATTCCGTTTGCAAAAACGGGTGACGGCAAGGATCTCATGATGAATGCGCCCGCAGACATCTCGCCAAAATCAAAGCGAGAGCTCGGATTGCGATAAAGCGCAGCACTATACAGCACGGATTTCCGTGGTACAGTATCCCGCGGTACAAACCACTGGGAGAACACCATGAAGCTCCGAGACTTGAAAGTCGGATGCAGCATTGACGGACGAACCGTCAAGGAAATCGGCGAACTTGCCAAGGTTAGCGACAGCTTCACTGTCGTTCCCGTCCGCATGCAGGATCAGCGCTGCGAGCTGCTCGCGTTCAAGAACTACGGCGTGGGCGGCGCAAGCTGCACCATCTGGAAGACCGACAGCAAAGAGGCTCGCCAGGCGCTCGATAACTCGATCACGCTTCCGCAGGTTACGCGCGGCGGCTCGTCGCAGCTGAATCTGGAGGGTACGAGCAAGGCTGGCCGGTTCCATGCGACGTTCTACTTCGGCGAGAAGAAGGACTTCGACGGCTACGGCGATCAGATCGCGCACTTCTGATCTCGCATCAATCCCATAGTGCACAGGAAATACCCAAGCGGCCGCAGCAATGCGGCCGCTTCTTTTGGGATATAATCGCCGCATGTCAGCCTCGATGTTAGATTCAATTTACTGGGTGGAAGTAGACCGCATTCATCCGAACCCCTACCAGCCCCGAAAGACCTTCGACGAAACAGCGCTTATCTCGCTCGCCGAATCCATTCGCCAGTACGGCGTATTGCAGCCGCTCACGGTAACGCGCAAAGAAATGGAGAAGCCGGGCGAGGGTATCACGGTGTGGTACGAGCTCATTGCCGGAGAGCGCCGCTTGCGTGCATCCAAGCTTGCCGGGCTTACCACGGTGCCCGTGGTTATCCGCACCGCAGAAGACAGTGACCGCATGAAGCTTGAGCTCGCGATCATTGAAAACCTCCAACGCGAAGATTTGAATGCGCTCGACCGCGCGAAAGCCTTTAAGCAGCTTGTCGATCAGTTTGGATTGCAGCACAAGGAAATTGGTGTGCGCGTGGGCAAGAGCCGCGAGTACGTTTCAAACACGCTTCGAATTCTTGCGCTGCCTGAGGAAATGCAGCATGCACTTGAGCAAGGCGAGATTAGCGAAGGGCATACACGCCCACTCTTGATGCTTGCCGAGCGTACCGAAGAGCAGCGCACGCTGTTCCGCGAAATT
>CAZVMJ010000118.1:0-2852 GCA_964628005.1 uncultured Candidatus Saccharibacteria bacterium
AGAAGTGCGAAGAATCAGAGGTTATCGGCGCTTCCGGAAAGACCGGCGCCGGTGTGCCTGATGTATTGAATGCGGTGGTAGATCGAGTCCCATCGCCGAAATCTTCCGGCGCTTCCGCGCAGGCGCTCATTTTTGATTTCGGATACTCAGATCACCGTGGTGTGATTGTGTACGCGCGCGTCTTCGGTGGTTCTATAAAAAAAGGTGAGGCCCTCCGCATGATCGCTGCGAAGGCGGATTTTAATGCGCTCGAAGTGGGCGTGCTCATGCCAGATGAGTCGCCGCGTGACGCGATAACGGAAGGCGAGATCGGGTACATAGTCACCGGTATTAAGCGGGCCGGTATTGCCTCTGTGGGCGATACGGTGACAACGTCCCGCAATCCTGCGCCTGCGTTTGCGGGCTATAAGGCACCAACTCCGGTTATCTGGGCATCCGTCTACCCGGAGAGCCAGGATGATCTTGTTGCGCTGCGACAGTCGCTTGAGCGACTTCGCCTTTCCGATTCATCACTCTCATACGAAGAAGAATCATCGGGCGTCATGGGTAAGGGGTTTCGCTGCGGATTCCTCGGCATGTTGCACCTCGAAATCGTTATTGAACGCTTGCGACGCGAGCACACGCTTGAGCTCATCGTCACAATGCCGACCACGGTATATGAAGTGACGCATCTCAATGGAGAAGTGGAAGAGGTGTATGCGCCTGCACGCATGCCGGATGAGGGGCAGTCGAAGCTTGTGCGCGAGATGTGGGCAGATATCACCATTATTTCTCCTCCGGCGTACCTGGGAGGTATTTCACAGCTGCTTTACGATCATGAAGGGGATGTGGGCAACACGGTATCGCTCCCTGACGGCAAGACTGAGACGCATGCAAAAATGCCGCTACGCGAATTGATGCGCGGATTTTTTGATAAATTGAAATCAATCTCGTCCGGATACGCATCGCTTTCATACGAAATGATCGGTATGCGGCCTGCAGATGTGGTTCGGCTCGATATATTGGTGGCTGAAGAGCCGGTGCCAGCCTTTGCGCGCATTGTGTCAAAGCGCCGTGTGCAGATTGAAGCAGAAGCTATGGTTGAGAAACTTGAGAAGCTCTTGCCGCGTCAGCTGTTTGAGCTCAAGATTCAGGCAAAGACAATGGGTCGCATTATTGCTTCACGCCGCCTTTCGGCCATGCGCAAAGATGTAACCGGATATCTCTATGGTGGTGATATTACGCGAAAAAAGAAACTCCTCGAAAAACAGAAGAAGGGAAAGAAGCGCATGCTTGCCCGTGGAAAGGTAGACATTCCTCAGGACGTGTTCCTGAAGGTGGTTCGCGAGAACTAAGTGCCAAAAACATGCGTCCTAAACAAAAAACGCCCCGTACGGGGCGTTTTTTGTTAATTGGCCAGAAGGTAATCAACCAGTCCGGGGGCGAAGAAAAACAGCATCGAGATCATGATAATGACTGCAAGAACGCCCCAGACAATCTGAATAGCCTTTCGGGTCCGTTTATGAAAGAGGAAACTCATGAGCATAAATATAATGCTAGGATGGCTCCATGGCAATTATCGGCAAGCGGTCTGATCCCGTGCGCCTGTTTGTGCGTAGGCTCGGGCTTTTGTTTCTTCTAATTCTGGTACTTGGGGCTGCCTCTGCCGTGTGGGACGTGTATAAGAAAGAGCGGGATTCCCGTGTGCTTCGAGAACAAGCTGAAACGCAGCTGTATAACCTCACCATGCAAGAGGAGCGGCTTACAACGGAAATTGCCCGGCTTGAGACGGCACGTGGCCAGGAGGAGATGCTGCGCGAAAATTACGAGCTGGCCAAAGAAGGTGAGAACCTGATTATAATCATTGAGCCGCCAAAAACTGAGGTGCAGGAGCCGACCACAACGCCCATGATGCGATGGATGCACCGCCTGATTCCTTTTTGGTAATCATACAGATCTGCGTGATATATTGACGCTCCACCCATGAAGCTCACTGTTGTCATCCCGTGCTACAACGAAGCCGAGACAATCGAGGCTGTCATCGCACGTGTACGGAATGCGCCGCTGCCGGAAGGATGGGGGCGAGAAATAATCGTTATAGATGACGGTTCACGCGATGCGTCGCGTGAATCGCTCGGTCGCGTCGAGGCGAACAGACACGAGGACGTGCGTGTGCTCTATCGGCAGCAAAACGGCGGAAAAGGTGCTGCGGTGAAGGATGGATTGCGCGCTGCTTCAGGCGACTACGTGCTCATTCAAGACGCTGACTTGGAATATGATCCAGACGATATCGTGCGATTACTCCAGCCGATACATGAAGGACGGGCCGATACGGTTTTCGGCTCGCGTGCGCTCGGTAGGAACAATGTGCCTTATAACGCCGTGTATTTTTATGGCGGCCTGCTCGTAACGCGCATCTACAATATTCTCTTTTTCAATCGGCTGACTGATATTGCGTCCTGCTATAAGGTGTTCTCGAAGCGGCATATTCCGGAGCTCCTGCGGAGCTCGCACGATGATTTTGTATTTGATGCCGTTGATCTCACGCATGTGCTGGTACAGGCAGGCCCGATCCATGAAATTCCGATAACCTACACGGCGCGCAGCAAGAAGACGGGGAAGAAGCTGAATTGGCGTCATGGTATTGATATTGTCTTCGCCATCGGGCTCACGCGCCTTGGTGTGCCTTCTCATCGCCTGTTTGGCGCTGCGAAGGCGCTGCGTTTTCTTATATCGGGTGCGATTGCAACCTTCACGAATCTGTTGGTGCTCGTCGTACTCACCGAGGTATTTGATGTGTGGTACCTCGCGTCCTCGGGTATCGCGTTTGCGCTCTCGTTTGTGGTGAGCTTCACGCTGCAGAAATATTGGTC
>CAZVMJ010000119.1:0-2849 GCA_964628005.1 uncultured Candidatus Saccharibacteria bacterium
CACGACCGAACATAGGAACTAATACCTTAACCTTTCCGCGCTCCTCGTCAATCTCACCCACCTTGCCCTCAAGATCCTTGAACGGGCCGTCGATGATAACGACTGCGTCACCCTCACCAAGATCGATCGCGTGCCGGACCTGATCCCCTTCGGTACGCTTGAGGATTTTGTCTACCTCAGACTGCTCGAGCGGTACCGCCTGGTTTGCCGTGCCGACGAATCCGGTAACCTGCGGCGTATTTCGTACCACGCTCCACGCCTCGTCGGTTGCGATCATGTCCACGAGGACGTACCCCGGGAAGATCTTTTCTTTGGTCTCCGTGCGGCGACCGTTCTTAATCTTGATCTTTTTCTCGATCGGGACCACGACATTAAAGATCTTGTCGCCCATGCCGAACGAATCGACGCGCTGTCGGAGGTTTCGGGCTACTGCATCCTCATATCCTGAGTATGTGTGGACCGCGTACCACTGACGTTCTGATCCGTATGTCTGTTTTGCCATATGAATTAGAATTATTGAGTAATAGGAGTGATATCAAACTCAGGCGTCGTTGTTGCCGTTTCGATCTGAATCGGAGACTCCGTTTGAGCCGCCGGCGCAACACCGATGAATCGTGCGAGCGTTGAAGTGAAGAGGAAGTCAAAAAATCCAAGATACAACGCAACGAAAATCGAGATGGCGACCACAAGGACGGTGTACACCAGAGTCTGCATGCGGGTTGGCCACGCCACATGGCGAAGCTCAGCCTGCGTTTCTTTGAAATAGTTCATGATCGCCATAAGAGGGCTTTAAATAAAGGTTTTTAATCGGGCAAAATTTGGCATTTTTAAAACCCCTCGCGGGGCTTGGATATATAGTACCTGAGGAAATGCTCACGTCAACCCCGCAGAGGAGCAACCGCTCCTCTGCGGGGTATGCGCCTATTTAACCGTTGTCAGGAATTTGACCAACGCCTTCGCCTGCGGATTCTTTGAGATTGCGTAGCACATCATGCGTCCGTTCTTTTTGGAGACCACAATATCTGCACCCGCAAGTACCGCGAGCTGGTGCGAGACGGCCGAATGAGTCATGCCTAAATCCTTTGCAATATCCTGCACTGCCATCTGCTTGTTCTTCGCGAGCGTAAAGAGAATAGACGCGCGCGTTGAACTTGCCGCAAGTTTTAACAGTCGCGCAGCGTGCGCCGCGCGCTTTCGTTCATTTGTTCCCATATGACTATCGAATTTCGTACGTGATGTTCACGTTGGAAGTAATTTTGTTCTGACCTACCGGGAGTTCTGGTGAAGGAGCCGCCTTTTGCGCCGCCTCCACAGACATCGCATCCATTGCCATTCCCCCTCGTGCGTACGAGTAATACGGTTGGTAGTCGTTTTCGCTGAATCCTACGACACGAACCACGTGTACGCCGAGTGCGCTTGCAAGCTCCTCTGCTTTTGCTTTCGCATTCGCAATTGCCTCGTCACGCGCTTCCGCCTTGAGCGCATCTTCATCTGCGATTGTGAATGAAAGGCCTGAAACCGAGGATGCGCCGAGACCTCCTACACCCGAGAGGAGTTCGCCAGCCTTATCGGTATCGCGAACCTTTACGGACAACGTCTGGGAAACCGAGAATCCGATCAGCGTCTGCTTACCTGGCTGGCAGTACCCGGCGCTGCACGAACCATTCGTGTACTCGTACTCCGGATTCACGTTGTAGTCGGCCGTTTGAATATCTTTCTCTTCAACACCCTGCTCCTTGAGGTACGCAATGATGCTATTTGCCTTTTCTGTTGCAGTCTTCTGCGCATCAGCAACCACCTTTGCACGCTCCTGAATCGTGACACTGAAGGTCGCTGTGTCAGGTACCGCAAACACCTCCCCTTCACCACTCACCTGAATGGTGTTGCTCGCCGAAATACCACTTCCGATGTACCGAACACTCTTAAATGCATACACCGACGCAACAAACAGAAACACGGCCAACAGCGCGAGCGCTGCGGCTCCTGCGATTCTCATGTAGTAATTCGTACGAACAATATCGTGCTCTGAGGGAGTCATGACTATATGAAGAGATTATTAATTGCACACATAATACCATCAGACGCTTGTCCCGCTGTGTTCTTACAGCGGCGCTAGAGTGAGAGCATTTGGTTGTACGTAGACAACATGGACGGAATCGCAAACAGCAGGCCAAGCAACGGGAGCACAAAGGCAACAGCTGAAATAATGAGCACCGCAAGGAAGTATTTCCTTGTCTTTTCAGCGGAGGCGTATGCCGCATCAACTTTTTGCTCTATTCGCTCAAGCCGAGCTGCGAGTTCTGCATCCATGTGCGGAGTATAACAGGCTCACATGAGCAATTTTTCGCGGTTCTTGTCGAAAAACGCCTGCCATGCCGAATGCATCGGTGAAGGAAGCGCGTGTAGCGGGAACAGTGCAACATCATCAAATTTGTGAGGCTCAGCGTTTCGAATCTGCGCCGGGTCAATGAGCACTTTGAAGTCGAGCATCACCCAGTGTGTCCGCACACCATCGTGTGTACGGAATAGATCGCGGTATCCCAGAAATTCACACTCGAGCACATCGGCGCCGTATTCCTCTTTAATTTCTTTATGCACGGTTTCGACTGCGCTGTGGCCAAATTCGATACCTCCCCCACCCGCATCCCAAGTGCCATGCTCATCGCGACAACCCACACCCCGCAGCGAAAGGACGACATTGTGATGTCCGTCGTGGCAGTAGTAGCAAACGCCGATTGCAGGATAATCAATCCCCTTCTTCATAGACATTGGCACCACGGTACCATTCACAAACACTGTGTACAGATGATGTGGTGATCGCTGTGTCAAAATGAGACGATACCGCTCAT
>CAZVMJ010000120.1:0-2832 GCA_964628005.1 uncultured Candidatus Saccharibacteria bacterium
CGGCAAATTCACCCGAGCTATTCATGTCTCGAGTTACTCAAGTACTACAGCCATAGAGATGCGTCGATTTCGAGTACGGGACTATTACCCCCTGGGGTCAGGCTTCCCAGCCTGTTCCTCTATCTTCGCATTTTGTGACTCTATCCAACTGAATGTTCGCCGTAGCCTTATAACCCCCATACCCAAAATGTACATTCACTTTCGTGAATCCACATTTTGAGGCTGAGTTTGGGCTCCTCCCGTTTCGCTCGCCGCTACTCAGGGAATAACTATTGTTCTCTTTTCCTCCTGGTACTGAGATGTTTCACTTCCCAGGGTCTGCTCATCTCTGCGTTTAAGAGAGATGTTATAGAAGTTTGTTCTATAGGGTTTCCCCATTCGGAAATCTCCGGGTATAACGGTTGTTTGGCACCTTACCGAAGCTTATCGCAGCTAAACCGCGTCCTTCATCGCCTTTTTCAGTCTAGGCATCCACCATACGCCCTTACTCAGAACTCCCGCTAGGAATTCTGAGAACCGCGTAATCGATCCGCTCTATGGCACCGCTGCCATTCAAGCGAATCTGTTTGCTTTCTGCGTACCCCGCTACAACGGGATACGACTTTTTGTTTTTTGTTTGCTTGGTCGCTGCCTTGCGGCAACGACACAATTTCCTGCATCGATCGTAGGAAAGACCAGTCTATCCGATGTCGTCAGATGACTTAGAACCTACGATCAATGTTGTTTGATTCTTGTTTGCGTCACTCCATACAGAAAATAAATCCTGCATGAAGGACCTTTTGTTTCGCTCTTCGTGTGTCAATGAGCAAAACGTGTGTGTTTTTTCGGATTAAAAAAGACCGCTTTCGCGGCCCTCTGCACGATCAGGTTTCCCCGATCTACGGAAGCCGCGTAACGTCTCTGTTTTCCGAACACATACGTTGAGAGCGAGTATAGGCGAGGCGTCACCGGATGTCAAATTTTTGGCTCTCTGGAGCCCCCTGGGGGTAACCCTGGGGATTGCACGGGGAAAACCCTGTGTACAGCGTATAGAAAATGGCTCAAATAAGCGCCCGAAAGAGGGTCGGACCGTGCCCGACCCTCCCCTTCAAACAGGATTAGGAGTGATTTACCTGATTATCCTGGCTGTTCTGGCCGCGAGCCTGCCCTCCCTTTCGGCCCGCCTCAGACGCTTTCTGTCGATCATTCGCAAAGTTTGCGGGATTATTCTCCTTTCCCTGCGACTGACCGCCCTTTGAAGCAATCTCGCGCTGCTTGTCTTCGTCCATCGAAGCAAAGCCGCGATTGCTCGTATTGCCCTGATTCTGATTTCTGTTGTTGTCCGCCATGGTTATTTTCTAGGTTTCTAATATTCAGCCTGCTACATCAGACGCTCTTCATTGCGATCGTTTTTTGATGGGACTGATGCCTGGTCTTCACTCACGGTCGTATCGTCTGCAATACCCGTAGTTTGATCATTCAGTTTCTGATCGCGATTGTCGTTTGTGTTGTTCATAGTGGTGTAGCTATGCGATGCTGATTGTTAACGATTTCCACGGCTTGAACCGCTCGATCGGCCGCCCTGGTGACTTGCCTTACCTCCCATTGATGCGATCTTCCGTTGCTTTTCCTTATCCATTGCCGCAAATCCGCGTTGACTGGTGCCGCTGCCGGATTTATTGCGTGAGTTCGATTGTGAACGTGCCATATATGTGTGGCTAATGGGCGAATAATGTTCGACCACTACGCACAGTTTTACGCACACGCAATGAAGCGCCGGTTAAACCGGCGCAAAAAAGAAATACACTCGTGCCGCTTCGCGTTACGCGCCGAGCAGTGCCGCTTCAGCTTTCGCTATGTCATCGGGATCAGTGAGCCGAATGAGTGCGTGCGCAGCGATAGGATGCAGTGGTATGTCGCGCACCGCCTGTACGATCGTTTGCGGCAATCCGTATTCGGAATCACTCCCCGGCCGAAGTACGAGCGGGTACGAGAAAATGCGCGTATCGAGTTTGAAAAAGTTTGCAGTATTCGCCAGGCCCGGCCCACCGCTGTGCACCTCTTTCTCAAGAATATCTTGCACGAGGCCGCGCTCATCGAGCACAACCTTGCTTGATGAGCCAACCTCCGCAACATCCTGTACGAGCATCGCCCAATCAGCCGATTGAGCACATGCATGGACGTCTTCAGGCAGACAAATATCATCACCATTCATGACGAGGAAATCCCCTTTCAGTAAATCTTTAGCGCGCCAGAGAGCACCTGCTGTCCCGTCGAGCACATCTTGCTCCATATAAAAAATCTTTTTGCCGGCAAATTCTCCGCCAAATTTCTGCTGCACTACATGGCCGAGGTATCCAACCACAAGAACGACTTCATCTATCTCCTGCGGAAGCGTTGAGAGAATGTGTTCGAGAACCGGCTTACCCGCCACCATAAGCATTGGCTTTGGCGTAGATTCAGTAAGAGCTCCCATGCGGGTTCCACGACCGGCAGCGAGAATGACGGCTTGCATGCCATCAGCTTCTATCAAAATCAACAAAAGCGCAACGCGCCTTTCGGCGCGTTGCGTGGGGTCGTCTATCCGTTGTGCGCCACGACTAGTCGCGGCTGTGTGCAATTTCCGATCGGATGCGCTCGATTGTTCGAGCAGCAGCCTCTTTCCCACCGAGACCGAATGCAAGACCGAATGCGAGCGACGCCGCAATGACAATGCCCGTGAAAAGGGTCTGGACAAATTCGGTTGCAACACCGAGCTGATTGAGTGCGGCCAAGATTGCCGTGACCCAGATTGCCCATTTTGCGACAGCGCCTGCAAGATTTGCACCGTGCGCTCCTGCTGCTCGAGCTGAG
>CAZVMJ010000121.1:0-2828 GCA_964628005.1 uncultured Candidatus Saccharibacteria bacterium
CCCCGGTTGGAATCGAACCAACATAACCGGCTTAGAAGTCCGGTGTTCTATCCATTGAACTACAGGGACGCACGAATCGTAGCCGCCGGCACCGCGGCGGTCAATTTATTTTACCGAGGGATCGACAACCGTCGGAGCAGTCACGCTCTTCTCGCCGTACTGCATCTTTCGCTCCTCAAATTTTTGTAACACCTCGACGAGCTGCGCCTTATCGAGCACGTTGGCAATCGGCGTGCTTCCCACGTCTCCCTGAGCCGTGATTTTACTCATGACCATACGAAACTCCCATACACTGAGCGCAATAATCGCAACCACCCCAATGAGGAGGTAGACAAGCATCACACGCCAATAGGCTTCGGCGATCGGCCGGAGCACCTCCGGTTCGTGCTTCGCCTCAAGCAATTCCGCATATGTCATGTCACTGATTTTCATATTTAGGACGATGAGGTGGTAAATACACGAATTCGAACCAACATGTTCCACACGGCAGTCTTCGACGACTCTGACTGGAGTCGTTCAATTTCAATTTGTTCAACCGTCGAGAGCAGCGGCAACGACTCATACAGCTGAGCCGCATGCATAATCTGTGCATAGTTACCAGATGCCTGGATTGAGAAAATAACCGCGCGAATCGGATCACCGTTTTGAATTGCCTGCGTCCCTGCAAGCGACGCATCACTCACTTTCGCCTGCACACCCGCACTCTTCCCCGCCTGCTCGAGCGTATTAATGATCGTGACTAGATCGGTTTTCAGCATGACCTCAAGCTGCGCGCGCTCCGGCTCGGTGCTTGCCGCCAGCGATTTCACGCGCTGGTTGAGTGCCTCCTGATTTGCTTTCGTGAGCGCCGCCCGCATATCACTCGCGCGTGCATCAGCGACGGATATCATCATGTAGCCCGCATACCCAACCGCGCACCACAACGCGATCGCAGCGGCAACCAACACCCACGATACTGTAATAAGTCTGCGCGCCATACCTAAAATCGCCCGGTGAGGGTTACCGAGTAACGACCACTGTCGCCGAAGAGCGCACCAACAGGCACGGAAACGCCGGTAAACAGACCATCTGCTTCCAAAGCGGTGCGATACGCCGTCAGGTTTTCGCGCGTTGCCGCGCCCTGCAGGATGATCTGCTTTTGTGAACCACCAACATACCGAACACGATCTACCGTGACACCTTTTGGTCGAAGCCCGATCGCCTTCTCAATAGCCGCTGTTGGCCGTGTGGTGGTGGGCGCAAGAATCGGCAATGTTGCATTCACATACAATTGCGCCTTGGTCATGTTGCGCAAACCTTCAGCCGCGGTGGTTGCCTCAGCGGTGCTCTCAGAGGGTTTTGAATTAATAACGAGCGCAACATAGCTTGGCACGAGGAGAAGCCCGGCGGCGAGCGCAAGCAAGATAGCAACGATTGCCCACACCGCGAGAAAACGTGCGCGGTGCGTTTTCCAAAGCTCCTTTTGTGCGTTGAGTGGAAGAACGTTTGCCATACCTATATGCCGCGAAGCGCGAGACCTATTGCTGTCGCATACTGTAGCGAATTGTGTTTATCAATCGGTGGAATGTAATCGTTGAAATCCGCGATGTGGCGCCACACATTGCCGCGTACTGCCTTTGCCTGTACGCGTCCGGAAATGTAGTCGGCAAGACCACGCAAGTTTGAGTTGCCACCCACGAGCATAATTTTACCCACCGGCGTCATGCGCTCCCCACGCTCGTTGCGCCTCGTGTCCCAGTAGTGGTGGTGACGCGCCACTTCGTCTGCAAGCGCCGCCGCAGCGCCACTTACCGCTTCAAGCTGCGGCGTCTTCCCCTTCTGCTGAATCGCTAACAACCCTTCGTCATTCTTAAATCGCTCTGCATCCTCGTGCGTCATGTTGAGCTTTTGAATCAAAATGCGATCAATGAGATCACCGCCCACCTCAACTGTTGAGGTGAAAATTGGCAACCCGCGCTTCACCACCGTGAAGCCGGTGCGTGCGCGACCAAAGTCTACAAGCAGCGTAATGGGCTCATCGTCTTCAGACGAAGATACGGCACGCGCGATGGATCGTGCCTCAACCTCGAGCGAAAGCAATGTGATGTCGGCTTTCGCAAACGCCTGCACATACGCCTCAGCGATATCGCGCGGAAACACCACAACACTGATTTCTGACGCGCCGGCGGCATCATCACGAGAAATTGTGCTGTAGTCGAACACCGCCTGATCCGGTGTAATCGGCACACGTCCTTCAAACTCAAACTCGATCATGCTGAGAATCTGGGTGCGCGACGTGCCGCGAGGCACCTGCATACTGAATACATACGCCGCTTCCTCCGGTAACGCGGCGTGTGCACATGAGATACCGCGCAACTCTTTTCGCACACTCTTCAGAGTTTCGGCAAGTGCATCCACATCTTTAATGAGTCCGCTCTGCACGATACCCGGACCAATTTTCATGTCGCCGAAGGTTTGTACGCGCAGTCCTTTTTCAAAAGACTCGAGCGTAAGCCACTTTACGGATGAATCTGAAATATCGACACCCGCTGCCCGAGGCATAAGCAAGCGCGGCATGGGAAACCATCGCGCCAAGGTATGTGAAATGCCGGTCGCTGCGCCGGAAAGCGCGGCCGTTTTTGCGGCTGACATACCGATAGTATATCAGCAGCAAACACACGGATTACTTTAATTTTGTTCCACTCGGGACTTCTCGCTCAGGATGAATGAGCGCAACACCTGATTCATCCGATGCTGCAATAAGCATTCCCTGACTTTCAACACCGCGCAACATACGCGGCGCAAGATTCACAATGTATGGCGCCTGCTTTCCCACCAAATCTTCCGGT
>CAZVMJ010000122.1:0-2790 GCA_964628005.1 uncultured Candidatus Saccharibacteria bacterium
GACCGCCTGCACCGCGCCCCCTCTTGTGTACCGGGCGCGCATACCGGGTAGGAATATAGGGATCGGCCTCAATGGCATTTTGAATCGGCTCCCACTTTGCACCCATCTGCTGAGCTACATCGTAGAGCACGTTAAACGTGAGGATCTGCGTAAACCCATTGATGTTGTGCGCGTACTTGATGATCTCTGCCTCTTCGCTCGAGCAAATATGAGAGAACGGCGCGTTCGGCAAGATGCGATGCACGAGCTCTGCTGCTTCGCGATGCTTCTTACCTTTAGACGGAATACCAAGCGTATTGGCAAACGGATTGTCAGCATCATGCTGCGCAGTTGCAACACTCAAGAATTCAGGAGCAAACATCACGACAATCTTCGGAAACTTTTCCTGGAGCTTGCGCGTATAGCCCGGAAGCATCGTTGATTTGATAACCGCCACTTTTCCGGGACCGACGAGTGAGAGTCCCTGCTCAACGATTGAAATGTCATACCCTTTTGGAGTGGTCGGCGTTGGCACGGCAATAAACACCACATCGCAGGCGGCGATCATGTCTTTGTTTGCGATGTACTGTGGCTCAAGTGAGTATCGAACGACGGAATACCCGCGCTTCTCGAAGTTATTCGCCGTGCTGTTGCCCACAAATCCCTGACCCACAAACCCGATTAATGGGCCCTGTTTAGCCGCTTTTTTTGCCATAGGCGCCAATTATGGCTCATTCATTCAGAGGTCGCAATGTGATGAATTTGCGTAACTTGAAATAAGTACAATTCTGTGGTATAAAGAAAGTGGTTCCAACCAGGAGACAATCCGCATGAATACGCATGGCTTCGGGCTCGCGTTCGACATAGAACGCACCTCGGCAACCAAAAGCGGCTTCCACCCCGCCCCATTCGACATGGGCGCAGGTAAAGAGCTCTTCGGCGATCTTCGGCTTCGAGGATTTGCGGCGATGCTGCACCTCAACGCCGTCGAAACGCTCACGATTGTGGGCGGAGACGAAGGGCGATACAAACACGAGAACCCGACAATCAACCGTGCGGAAGCAATCCGCGCGATGCTCGTCGAAGACTTCGGTATCGATACGTCCCGCGTGTATGCGGTCGCGTCGAAATCGAACACACTGGGTAACGTGGGTATCATCCGCGAACGCTCGCGCTCGTCGGACGACATCGTGGTGAGCAACCTCTACCACCTTCCGCGTGCGGCGATGGATCTCGCCGCACACGGACTGCAGGTTCGCTGCATCGCGGCGGAGGCGTTTCTTCTCATCGCTGATCGATCTTGTAAGGATGCGATCATCGAATCGCTCGGCGGAGGTCCCCTAGCCGAGCGATATGCCGAGGAGGCGCAAGGCATCGCCGACAAGATCATCGGCACGTATCAGTCTCGCACCGATGCGACACCGCTCACCATCCCTGGCTCATCCGTCAAAGCATAGGACGGAACGCACTGAACTCTATGCTGCTCTACCGGTCGCGCCCTGCGCGACCGGCTCTTTTTTTGCGCGCGCAATGTCGTCACAATACATTTCTACATACGATTCCTCAGATTCATACGGATAGTTTTGGAGCACTGCCGTTCTCGGACCATCTATCACCCACTGCTTCAGTGCCGCAGGATACTCTTCAGCCGACGCGATCATCGCTCCTGCAGTGCGGGCAATGCCAACATCAGTCGCAAGCACCGGCTTACCGGAGGCAAGCGCTTCAATAATGACTTGGCCGTAGCCTTCGTATACCGACGGCACGAGAAGAATTTCTGCCGTTTGGTAATACGGCGCCGGGTCTGCGTATCCCTCAAAGAAGACTCGCCCATCAAGCCCCAGCTTTGTTACATGACGCTCAAGGAGTGTGTATTCGCTACCTGTTCCAAGAATAATGAGGCATGAATCCGGCTGTGCCGCTTCCTTGAACGCCGTAATCGCAAGCGATATTCGCTTCTCAGGCTCCATGCGCGCAACAACCAGCATCCGATGTGCAAATCGTGCGAACCCTTTGCCAAAATCAGGCGGTATCGTCACATTGCGGAATCGTGACAGATCCGTGAATATCGGGAGTACCGAGGTCGAGAGTTGATCACCGAATACCTGCTTGAGACGCTGCTCGACGATCTCAGAAACACAGCGCACGTGTCCGGCGCGCCGTATCACAAAGCCGGCGATCATGACCCGGATTTTATTGAGCAACGAGTGAGCGGCATACTCCGGCGCAAGAAAATCGGTGTGCACCTGAAGATGCAGCGGCACCTTGCGGCTGCGCGCAATCCACCACGCTACAAATCCAACCTCAAACGGATCCTGTGCGCTTACGATATCGACCGGACCAATCAGCTTACTAGTTTGGTATGCGTCCCAGTACCGCGTAATTTTTGCCTGCGAGTTGGTCGGAAAGACAGACACGTTGCCCTCATGCACATCACCCGCGCCGGTTTGTCCGCACAGCAGCAATACATTCATGTATTCAAAATGTCGACTGTACGAAAAAATGCGCTTTCGCACCGGACTCTCCGGTGAAAGCACGGCAAGTTCCGTGCCTACGACAAGCACCGAATACGGCTTATAATGCGCGCGATGAAGCGCTTCGTTTTCCGTCTGTTGTACCTGCTGGGGCTGCCCGCTCTCTTTCGTTTCTTCCATAAGCGTTCTCTTACGATCGTACTGTATCACGGCGTCGCACCGTCAGACACATTCGGCATCTACAATTATCGAAAGAAATTCATCTCGCCAAACGCATTTTTCGCTCAGCTCGAATACTTTAAGCAGCACTACACCGTTCTCCCGCTCGAAACCGCAC
>CAZVMJ010000123.1:0-2741 GCA_964628005.1 uncultured Candidatus Saccharibacteria bacterium
TGTAAGACGCATGCCCCATACTGTCTTACAGAGTGACACAGTACCTTAGCCCGTTTGTCGGGTCAAGCCTGTCTCACGTCAGTAATTATACACGTAAGCAGCCACAAAAATATGGCAAAACAGCAGGAGGGTAATGGGGATGGCCACGGCCACCCGAGGAAGGTTGAGGTGACCGTAGACGGTCGCGAGCGCAAGGTCGATGCGGGAACGTATCTCGTTTCCGATTTTAAAAAAGAGGTGCATGTCGATGCAAGCAAAGAACTTATCATCGTCGAGGGGGGGTCAGATGAAACCCCTGAAGGATGATCAAAAGATCGTAATCAAGGGCGGTGAGGTCTTTGTGTCACATGTGCGCACCGGTAGTTCCGCATGAACCGAGCACCCGAGGAAATTGAGGAACTGAACGCCCTTTGCGAAGGCGGTGCAACCGCCATGACAGAGGGGCCGATTACTTACTTCCTCGTGCCACAGCTTGCCATTGAGAGTGAAAATGGGGTCGTCCGTACGGATGTGTTGCTTTGTCCAGTGACACATCCGTCCGGAGGGTACCCGACGCGCCTCTTTCTCGCCGAAAAGATCGATCGACCGCCGAAAACGCAGAATTGGCAGGTGCATCAAATCCTTGCAAGAAATTGGCACACTTGGTCGTGGCAGGGCATATCGCCTGATCTTCGACTCGCACAAATTTTAGCTGGCCATCTCGAAGCACTCCGATGAAAACTCATTTGCGCATATCGACGTCGCTGCTGGCACATGTCCGCAAAGATCTCGCGCGTCAGCATGACTTCGCCTACGAACGTGTCGGCTTCATTGTTTGCAAGGCAGCCTCGTTTGACGGAGGTTTGGGCCTGTATGCCTACGAATATGCAGCTGTCGCTGATGCTGATTACATCCAAAATGATTTGGTTGGTGCCATGATCGGTCCTGCGGCCTTCCGAATGGCTCTTGAGATCGCTTTCAATAAGGGTGAACAAAACGTATCGATATTTCATGTCCACAGTCACATTGGGAGTGGGACCCCATGGTTCAGTCGTATCGATGACAGTGAAATGCGAAAATTTGTTCCCGATTTCTTCCATGCGGCTCCAAGGATGCCGCATGGTGCATTGGTGTTAAGTCGAAATGAGGAGGCGGGTGCCGTCTGGCTATCCGAGGATGCCAAACCCGCTCCGATTGATTCAATATCGAGCGTTGGAACCAGTATAAAAATCTCGCGGTATGAATAATCGCTATTCCAGACAAAATTTTCTGGGTGAAAGCAGTGCATCAATCTTCGGCAGGGCAGTGGTTGGTGTGGTGGGGCTTGGAGGTGCTGGATCGCACATTGTTCAGCAGCTCGCCCACATTGGAATCAAACACTTTGTCATCGCTGATTCTCAGGAAATTGAGGATACAAATTTGAACAGGCTTGTGGGCGCGGAAGCTCATGATATCGAGCAAAAAACACAGAAAGTCGATATTGCGGAACGGATGATCTTGCGACTTCATCCCGACGCGAGAGTGACGAAGGTCAAAGACAAGTGGCAAGCGGGACATCTCTCGTTCCGTGAATGTGACGTGATCTTTGGCTGTGTTGATTCGGTGGATGCAAAGAATCAGCTCGAGCGGTTTGCTCGTAGATTCCTGATCCCGTACATCGATATAGGCATGGATGTTTTCCTCGTAGGGGACGAATACATGATGACCGGACAAGTTGCCAGATCGATCCCAGGGGAACCATGCTTGTGGTGCTTGAACATCATAAACGAAGACAATCTCACTGCTGAGGCGAGAAAGTATGGCGCGGCGGGCGGCAGGCCGCAGGTTGTTTGGCCGAATGGAGCGCTAGCTTCTGCGGCCATCGGTCTCTTCGTGGAGATTCTTTCACCGTGGCATCCAATTGCGCGCCCCGTTGCCTGTCTTGATTATGACGGTAACAGCAACACCCTCACGTCGAGCAATAGATTTTTCTCACCGACCATTGTTGATGGTCAGTGTCCGCACCACTCTCTGAGCGATGTTGGTGACCCATTCTTCAAGTTATCAAGTTAATAATTAAATAATTATCATATGAGTAATAAAAAAGTACTGCCGAAGTTCACTCTCGAACATAACGAGAAAAAAGATCGATGGGACCTTCAAAACGACAAAACAGGTAAGGTTATTAAAACGTTTGAGTACAAGCAGGATGCTACAGCAGGGGGCGTATTGAAAAAGGCGCTAGGTAGCAACGGTGGATCGGTCAAAATTCAAAAAGAGAACGGGCGCTACGAAGAGGAGCGTACATACCCAAAGAGTGCTGATCCCAAGTCATCGAAGGGATAACAAGCGATTTGATATGAACATAGTCCTAAATATTGTTTTCGTACCGATTTATATCGCATGGCGCATTTTTGCGTTCGTAACTTCGCTTTTGAAAAAAGCGTTTTTTGACGTGCTTATGGGCGTGTACGGGAAATTCGTTGCGCTACTTAGCGGACTTCTGTTTCTCGGGATGCTGGGCTTTCTGGTCGCCCTGTTCACTGGTCAGTTGCAGTAAAAAGACCCTGTTGGTAAGCCCCTTCGCAAAACACTGGGGTCTGCTAGGGTCTTGGACGTTAGCCCTTCAAACGGCTATCATGCTCTCTACAGACCCAATATCGGCTCGAAAGAGCAGCGACCTAAACCATCGGAAACGGTGGCATGGTCGAGAATCGCGTTCAACATAAACAACCCGTCATTCAGGGCGTTGAACGCGTTATTAGGGGAAACCCTAGTAGGGG
>CAZVMJ010000124.1:0-2705 GCA_964628005.1 uncultured Candidatus Saccharibacteria bacterium
GATGTTGCGCGAAGCAAACCGGAGCCTGATCTGCTCTTGCGCGCCGCATCTGAAATGAACCTGCCGCCATCCGAGTGCATCTATGTCGGCGACTCTCGTTCGGATCTTTTGGCGGCAGAGCGCGCCGGAATGATTCCCGTACTGTTTCGTCATCCCGGTCGAGCAATCGCCGGTGTGCCGCAAAACACGATCGAGATCCGTGCGTTCAGTGATCTTCTGTCTGTCGTCTGATCAGCGATCGGAGTTTAACTACGAGGACCCGCACAACGGGTCCTCGATTGTTTATGCCCCCCGAGCCCGCATTAGAACCTCCGCAATATCGAAATCAATAGGACTATCAATATTGACCGAGTCTTCGGGACTCATGAAAAAGTACCCGAGCCGTTTGCCTGACGTAGAGCGCTGCACCAAAATCGTATCGCGTCGCATGACATCCATAGCGCCGGTGTGCATGTACACCTTCGGAAAGAGTTGGCGAGGCAAATTCTGCGGTTCGTCGAATCCGGTAAATTCTTTCGACAAGAAGGGTTCGAGGATGTCGCCCGAAGCAGCTATCTTCCAAAATTTGTACGGGTGCTTTGGCGCCTCCACAATAGGCCGCACCGCATCGAGCGTTTCGTCTGCAATCAGCGTCTGAATCCCCTCGTCAATATGTGCTGCTGTTCGGAGCGGAGACGTTGGGGGCAAACGCAGCACGATGTCAGGCACGTATCCTTCTGTATTCTTAAGCGTCTCGAGCGCATGCGTCAGAAACTCTACATCCGTGGCAAGGTCCCCCGCAATGTCGGCGGGTCGCATAAACGGCACCTCAGCGCCATGCATGCGCGCAACATCCGCGATACCTTCATCGTCTGTTGAGACAATTGTACGTGTTATGCGTTTTGATTGACGAGCAGCGTCTATTGTCCACGCAATGAGCGGTTTGCCGGCGAGGGGCTTTACGTTTTTGCCCGGTATCCCCTTTGAGCCGCCACGCGCCGGTATGATTGCGAGTATTTCCATAGTCGCCATTATGCCAGCATTGCGCGAACCGCGCTTGCCACGCGCTCAGACGACTTTCCGTCTATCTGAAACAGCATGTCGCGCTTCAATTGCTCGCGCTCCGCTCGCTTATATTCGGGATCTCGCAGAAACGCGAGAATAGCATCCTGGAGCTCGTCATGACTCTTCACCAATGGCGCCGCGTTCGTATCGGTGACATGACGATAATGCTCACGCTCATACACCCGGGCCACAGAGTCCCAGTATGGCAGCTGTGCGTCACCGTCATAGCCGATCAAAATCACCGGCGTGTCATTCGCAGAGGCATCAAGCGTCAGCGTGGATTCCGTATTGATGACGATGTCGCTGTACTTCATTGAATCGGCGAGGTGCTTGATATCGAAATCAGTAAATGTCCACGAGAAAGATCCCGCAACGCCCGCATCAATCGTAAACTCGCGTTTTTGTGAAAGATGTGTACCCGGCCGATTGAAAATGAAATGCTTGAGCGAAAGCCCTTCTGCCGCATCAGGATACTTCGGGTGGAATCGCGCGAGCACTTGCAGCGGACCAAATACGCCCGCTTCAATGCGACGATCGAGCTCAACCATAATCTCGCGCGTATGCGGTGTTTTCCAATCACCGGGTACTGCGAGGAGAATGAGTCGCTTTGCGGGATCTGCACCAATGCGCGCAAAGAACTCCTCTCTCGTGGAGTACAGCTCAGGATGTGCGTACATATCAAATTGCGGGAACCCTGTAACCACCACCCGATTATCCGCATAGTCCCCCAACGTCACGGCCTCAACACGATTGAACTCATTGAATACGAGCAAGCGATCGGCGCGAACGCGGGTGAATGCTTTTGTGGTGAGCACATCCCAGCTCTTTGCCGTTGCCACCGTCCGAATACCGCGTCGTTTAGCTGCACGCAGAAGCCGAGAATCTTCCGGCGAAAACATGCCGGGTGCAAACAGCACATCGGGTTTGTACCGATCAAAGAGATCAGATGCGTAGGTGTCAGGAACCATCCCATAGATGAATCGAAGCAATTCACGCCACACGCGGAACGATCCGAGCAGCCCCAGCGTCCGGCCAAGCAGATACCGGGACGCTGACCATCCACGCGCACGATACATGTGCCGACGAATCTCGGCGGCCCGAGTCGGGAGCGAATTCCATCCGATGAAATACCACATGCGCTCCGCCGCAGTTGTTGCGTGCGGAAGCAACTCAACAAGTACCCGAGTATCGCCAAACGTCTTTCGATAATACTCAATGCGATCCTCGCCGCGAATTAAAAGCACAATGCGCGCGCCGGACGCCTTGAGTAACCGAAACGTACCGGTGCGCAACACGTTCTTTTCGGTATCCCCGTCGTAGACGGAGAGGAAGATTGTTGTTTCAGTTTTCATTTTTTGTGTGCAACCAGCACCAGACTAACGCCAATTGGAAGAGGAACCAACCGCATCAGCGCCGATTCAAGCCGAATGAGCATATAGAAAAGCGTGTCGATGGTTCGCGGCAATCCAAACGCACTTTCTCCTGTCTTGCCCGACAAGCGTGCCGTCAGCGCGAGTGGAAATAGAAACATATTCCAGTAACTCACTGACTCCACGGTAAAGCCGGCTGCTTCCACCGCGCGCACCAGCGATGAGCGCGTATACCGGCGATAGTGCATATTCTCTACGTCGTGCCTGCTCCATAGAAACATAAGTGCAGGG
>CAZVMJ010000125.1:0-2697 GCA_964628005.1 uncultured Candidatus Saccharibacteria bacterium
GGCTGCCGCACTGATAGCCGTGGAGAGTTTCTTTGCCTTTCGATGGATTTATCGGTAGCGCGTTTGTGGCGCTGAGGCGCTTCAATGTCCGCGGGTCTGAAATGAATGGTATGCGGATACGGGGAATCGGACCCCGATCTAATGCTTGGGAAGCACTCGTTTTACCACTAAACTATATCCGCTTTCGTGTGCGCATTGTATCGAATCGGATTGTGGTTTCAATAACGGTATACTGTGAGAATGAAAGAGCGATTGACGCCAGAGAAGAGATCTCAGAGTTCGAATTCAGGCGATCCGATGATCGCCGATATGGAGGCGCGCGGTGTGCACATTCAAAAAATGCCAAGCGCATCGCAGTATCCCTCGCTCAATCTTTCCGACATCGTCTCGAAGGATCGAGCACGCACAGCGCTGGTGCAGAAGCAGGTGGCAGATTTTGGTGAGATGTGCGCACGGTTTCTGTCAGGATCCGTTGTAACCGATTCATTTGCCTCGCACATGGAGCGGCGCATGTGGCGCCATGAAATGGATGCCAAATACGGACGATCCTTTCATGATATTTTGGAGCGAAATCAGCTCAAGCTGAATAACCTCGCCGGGATCTACTCCTACATGGAGTTTGTTGTTTCGGGCTTAGACGGGGCCGACATCCAAACAGAGAAGGCGAATCAGATTCGCGCGCTATCCCGCGCGTTGCCGGACCTCTCCGGATACGAAAGCGCAACGCTTGATGAACGAACCGCGATCGCGCGCACCTATGTCCATCTGTGTGAGGAATATTTGCGACTACTCGGCAATGTGATTCGCCGGCGCTAAAGATACTTTTTTCCGTAGTCGCGCATTGCGTTCACGACACCGTTGAACGCCTCTCCCTTGCGGGTGAGTCGATACTCCACCTTAGGCGGATGTGTCTTGAATACTTTGCGCTGGATGAGATCCTCGTCCTCGAGCATTTTGAGTTTGTTTGAGAGGGTGCGGGAGGAGACGCCGTTGAGTGATGCCTCAAGCTCTCCAAAGCGCTGCGGCTTTACGAGTAAATCGCGCATGATCAGAATGCTGAATGAGTCGCCCAAGAGGTGTGCCGTCTTGGCAACCGGGCAATTTTTGCAGAGCTCTTTGCGCTGTGCTGCCGTCCGTAACATGGCACCACGGTATCACGAAATTATCCACTGTACAAAGTAAAGCTTCTGCGTACAATACGTGCATGAACACACTTAAACTAAAAATTATTCTCGGCTCGACCCGAGAAGGACGCTTCAGCGAGGTGGCGTCTCAGTGGGCGAAGGCGCAGGCTGATAAGCATCCTGAGTTTGAAACCGAGGTGCTGGATTTGCGTGATTTTGCGCTCCCGTTTTTTGATCAGATGGAAACGCCGAGCTCCAAAAAGGCGCCATATGCGAATCCGGCCGTTGCGGCATGGACGGCAAAGATTGCTGAGGGAGATGTCTTTCTCGTTATTGCGCCCGAATATAACCGATCAGCACCTGGTGTTTTGAAGAATGCGCTCGACTGGGTATATCCTGAATGGAACAAGAAGGCGATTGGTTATGTGGGCTATGGCAGTGTGGGCGGAGCACGCTCCATTGAGCACTTGCGCCTGATGGCCATCGAGCAACAGATGGTGCCGGTCCGTCAGTCGGTGAACATTAATGCTCCCTGGATGCTTCGCGATGAGGCCGGTGCCTTGAAGGCGGGCGTGCTTGATGAGCATGAATATGCCGCAAAGAGCATGTTTGAACAACTGAAGGAGTGGGGTGCGGCCACTAAGGCAATGCGCCAAAAGTAAGCGTGGTATACTCGACTTATAACCATCACACGACTATGGACACGAAACAGGTAACCATTTACTCGACACCGACTTGCCACTTTTGCCACGCTGCGAAAGACTTTTTCACGGCGAATAACGTGGCATTTACCGACGTCAACGTCGCGACCGATCTCGATAAGCGAAAGGAAATGATCGAGCTCAGTGGCCAGATGGGCGTTCCGGTCATTACGGTCGGTGAAGACGTCATTGTTGGCTTCAATCAGCCGGTACTCAAAGAGCTTCTCCAGATCGCTTAAAGGAAGGATTAACACAAAGCCCCCGTCCGGGGGGCTTTGTGTTTGGCTCGGCCGGATCGCGAATACGTAGTATCCTCTCAGTGTGCGAATGCTCTCGTAGTTCAATGGATAGAACAGCCCCGTCCTAAGGGGCTGATGTGGGTTCGATTCCTGCCGAGAGCACACGAAGTGGCTTGAGAGCGCAGTGCCTGCGTGGTTATGCGCTAGAATGATGACATGAATCCTGATGATCAGATGAAAGAGATTCTCCGCCTGAGCCAGGAGAATAATAAGATGCTTCGCGCAATGCGAAGGGGTGCGTTTATAAAATCGCTCCTGCAGCTCGTTGTCTACGCACTCCTGCTCATTATCCCGGCGTATTTCTATCTGCAATACATGCAGCCGGTCGTAAACCAGCTCATGACGACGGTGCAGCAGATTCAGGGAACCGGTGCACAGGCACAGGCGCAGTTCAACGGTTTGCAGGATATGTGGAAGGCAGTTTCCGAGAAATTCTCGATCCCGACCTCTACCACGGAGCAATGAGCTAGCTCATTGAGCGATCAGCAGAAAATTGCTATAGTTTCCACGCGTCAAAAGCGCAATGCTTGGGTAGCTCAGTTGGTAGAGCATTCGCCTGAAGAGCGAAGGGTC